>CADCQX010000136.1 GCA_902803695.1 Oscillospiraceae bacterium | reverse complement strand
GGATAATTGTACATCTTTGGTGTAAATTTTCACCAATTCGATTATTTCCAATCTGCGATACCGAGATCATGAAGCGACATTCCCTTACTATTCAGGAATCCTTCGATCGTACTGAGGAATATCGCATAATTTTCCATATAGATCTCATTAAACTGTTCTTGAGTGATCATCTCACTTCCATCGAACATCTCTTCAAGTGTGATATCACTGGCCGCTTCTTCACAGGAATAATACAGCCTGTCATCCCAGGCATTATAGTAATACCCTCTTAATGGTTCATCCACGTTGAAGATATCGCCTGTCTTATATGCTTCGATCAGGTCTTCCGGATCACCTTCATACGTTGTGAGAAGTACGATCTGGCCCATTTCAGGATATTCAGAAAACACGCCGAAATGTGTCTCTATAGAAAAATCAACTGCATAGACTTCCGCATCATTATTAAATGAATCGTTATACTGTCGAAGCGAATAACTCAGCTTGACATCATCATTGATCGATGTCTCATAGTCAAAGAAAAATCCTTCACCATTTGTGGCTATTTCCATGGTGCCATTAGCATCGAGTTCATTTCCAATATTAATGGTAGTGTCATAGTAATGTCCGTTAGGAGCCGACCCTGCCATGGCCTCATAGAAACACTCATTCCATGTCTTACCGCAATCAGTACACACCCTGTCTTCGAAAACGTGTTCACTGACAACAGATTCAGCGGAAGGTTCTTCTTCACTTTCCTCCTCGTCTTCATCATCATCTTCATCTTCTATCTTGTCATCGTCCGGTTCCATATCACCGTCATTTGGTGTACACGAACAACAAGCTGCTGCCATCGCCATACAAAGAACCACTGCCGCCGACTTCAAAAGAAAAGACTTTTTCATATTTCCCTCCTGCGAAAATGCATGAAACGCAAAACAAACATCATAAACATTTTATCACAAGAGATGAAATTACTTCATACACACTCCAGTAGCGGTTTCAAAGTCTCAAAGTCTATGAAATCCACCTGCTTATTGTATGTCTCAAGCATCGCCTCAGTCTCGGCATTTTGCTTTTCCTCGGGTAGCTTAGCCACCACCATCTTAACAAGCATCTTCATCATCATACTGTGCTTGAAGCTCAATTTTGAATAATCAATCGCACCCCTAAGATGAAATATCTTCGCATGATCGAAAACTTCTTCCGATAACTGACCTTTCATTCCGTCCTTAATATGATCCGTATTTTCTTTGTTCTCAGGATCAGCAATTCCAACCGTCGCGATGATGATCTTCTTATCCTTTACTTTCGTAAGTTTCTTAAAAGTCTTTTGCATTCCCGTAACTCCGCCTGCATAAAGCGATCCTATATAAATGATCGTGTTAAAGGAATTGATGTCGTTCACTTCATCGTATGACTTTAATTCAAAGCCTGTTTTCTCTGATACTTCCTGTGCATATTTCTTTGCAGATCCGTATTTTGATCCATAGATTACTGTATCCATCTTTTTACTCCTTATCTTCGACCATTGTCCTCATGTTTTTCTCTATATTTGTGATAGTCTTTATCGTTGTCTTTAGATCCTTTTCAGAGATTCCATCGAACATCTTCGACATAATCTCTATGCTCATGTCATTATTTTTCTCGCAGAATTTAATGCATCGCTTTGTCAGTACAATGCGCTGTTTTCTCTTATCTTCTTCATCAGTCCGGAACTCGATAAAACCCTTGTTCTCCAGCTTAAGTAATATCTGCTTCACGTTCTGATGCGAGCTTCCCAATATCTCCGAGAGTTCCTTCAGCGTCGGCGGTTCCTTACAAAGATTTATGCAAATGATCGCGAAGAACTGCTTCCAACTTATCTCCTTCATTGTACTGTCAGCCATGGCCTGAAAGCGGTTTTCAAAAGCACTCAACAATCCCAGCAGATAATAACTTGACGGTATTCCGGAAAAATCCACGGCCCCGCTTTTAACTACTTCCTCTATCTTCATTTTTGCCTCCAAAAGGAAAAGGTAATATGTTACTTTTTCACAAATGTAACATATTACCTATTCTTTTGTCAATGTATTTTTCAAAAGACGATCTTTCAGAATTTGCTCTTACACTTTATGGTCTCGATCCTGACGTCCATGAAGCATTCGACGAACTTCCATTATCTTCTTATTCTTGTTTATTGGAATCACTACGTAGTAGATCACATAATTCTTAACATATATACGATAGTCTGGATATTTTCGTTCAGATAAAGAATGATATTGTTCAAATTATTCTGCATTAGGAAGCCTTTCGATAATTGCACTTTCAACAGCATCCAAAAGGTTGTTAGCCGCCTTTACGTTACCCAAGACTTTTTTATATACATAACATGCTCTTCCAGGTCATCATAAAATAGCGGAAGATATTGTAATTCATATACAACATCAGCCATTCAACTGACCTCTAAGTTTACCAAAGACTTCATCATGACTCATTCTGTTATCGTTGTTTTCAGCATACTTATCAGCCTCATTTAATGCTGACTCAACATCCTGAGTAAGTCGGGAATAATACTCGATACTCATAACAACCATAGATCCATATCCATTCTTGGTGAGAAAGACCGGTTCACCGCCATCAACAGTTTTCTCAATGTCGGCAAATTTATTTCTCAAATCTGACACAGGTCTTATTGTAATCATCATCTTTACCTCTTTACATAATTGTTATCATCATTTTATCACAATTATGATAGAGAATATGCAATAATCATATAAGTTTCGAGATTATTGAAAAAATACACTAATCTCTTCGGCGATTTTCTCCTGCTCGAAATTATGCACATAATGTTCGCAATCAAGTTCGATCATCTGCACGTTTGAATTTGCCGCAGCAAAATCCTTTTCAATCTGAACCCAATCATCAGAACCTGTTCCTTCTCCGTTAGAAACAAACATTAACATAGGAATATCCGGAATCGGTTTGCTGTCTATAATCTTGACCGTTTCCGGGATAACCAGACCTTCATCGATCACATTATCATTGACAGCGATCCTGCAGGCAATTGCACGATACAGTTTCTTGTCATCTTCAGATAATGACGGCGGTAAGGAACTGTCAGCATAGAAGAACCTGATAAAACCTGTCTTACGGCCAAGAACACCTAATTTCTCATATCGCAAGGTTCCGTCAAAATCCCAGTTGTCATATGTCCTTGGCACAACCATATCAAGTCCGATAATGGCTTCAACTTCCTCAGGATAATCCTGTGCCCACATTATAGCTTCCAGACCTGACATAGAATGAGGACAGAGGACAAACGGACCTTCAATTCCTGCTTTGGACAGGGCTTCTCTGTCCTGTCTAAGGATCGTTTCAAAAGATCTCTCCATGTCAACCACGTCACTGAATCCGTATCCGAATTTCTCGATAACAACAATCTTATAATCATCACTCAACAGCGAATAGAGACTCTTAAAATCGAGTACCGGTGCTGCCGTTCCCGAACCCGACAGAAAAAGGAGAGTATGATCTCCCTCCCCTTCCGTGTATATATTCATCTTGTGACCGTCGACCTCAACATACTGACCTATCGGCTGCTCCATAAGCGGTTCTTCTTTATTGAGCATTATCCTGTTATATACGTAAACAGAACCTACAAATACAGCCAATACTATGATGAGTACAAGCAAAACTTTTCCAACGTTTTTTAAAGCTTTCTTCATTGTATCCTATCCTGACTATTCCCTTAGATGAACCAATTATACCATTTCATCTGCCGAGTTTTTCCACCTCGATAAAATCAGGTTTATCAACTACACCCTCAGGTCCGCTGAATGCTACCTGTACAGAACCCGTGTGATAATCGACAAGGATGAGTTGTGCGCTTCCTGCTCCGTGTACATTCTGTACCGCATACTGATCGACGATCTCCTGCGTGATAAGATCCTTAACGTCCTTTGGAGAGAACTTCTCCTTTGCCTTCACCCACTCGTTATACTTGGCAAATCTTATGACGTTGGAAGAAACACCGGTAAAGCCGTCCTGGTTGCCTTCAGATGTAAAAGAATTTACTATGCAAAGTGAATCTTCGTTATCCCAGCTTATGCCTTCAAGGATCGGTGTATCGCAGTCGCGAAGGATTGATCTGCCCATGCCTTTCTCCACTACCTGACTTACACAGTCTTCAGCGCAGAAAGCATCCTTTCCGTCAGTAATGGTGAGGTTGTGACACCATGTGAAATCGCCGCTTTCACCTACCATAAATTCACCCAGATCGCGTGCTGTAGAGAATTCTTCCAGCGCATAACGAAGTTCCATCGTGTAGCATTTCTTTCCTTCGTATACATATGCTTCGGACTGAACTGATCCGACATCAAGTATGGCTGCGAAAACTCCGTCATCGTTTACTCCGGATATGATATCGAAAAGTCCGAGAACTGAGATAGCTGTGACAGTTCTGTTGCCATTCTTCATATGAGTTACCGCATTGATCATTCCCATCTGATTCTCGGAACCGAGATTCCACTCCAGATTACGGAGAGTGATCATATCTCCTGTCGTTGTCTTATCTCCCCAAAGGGACAGTGCGCTGCAGCATGTCGGACGCAAAGCATCAGGGATCATCTGCATGAGGATCGCTTCTTCGTAGCTTAAGTTGTTATCCTCAACGATGCCGTGGGAACCGCCTGAGATAGCTTCAGCGAAGGCAGTGATCTCTTCCTGATACTCAGGTCTCCATGATGCGAATAATGTATCGATCCTCTTCTGGACTGCATCAGCTTCGAAAGAACCGCCGTATGCACCGCGGATGTTTTCGAAAAGATAAGGCTCCATTGTGGTGATGAAATAAGGTATGTTTTCTCTTATGAGTGAGCCGTATGCCTTGCCGACTTCGCTTCTGCTGCCTTTCTCATAATCAAGGGTGATGTCGTAATAACTCGGCATAACTTTGATGACGCAAAGGCCGTCATCGGACTCATAAGTAGCGACAGGTTCTTCGATAGAACCTTCGTCAGTATATTCGCGGATTTCCTTGGTGTAGTAAGAATCTACCGGAGTCATTTCCGCTGCCTCCACCGCTACTTTGGAAGCGGTGGAATTGCAGCCGGAAACAAGCATAGTTCCTAGGACGATAAAGGCTGTGATTATCTTAAGTTTTTTCATTATTCATTTCTCACTTTCCAGATCTGGATCTTGTTCGTCAACATTGACATCAGGTAGATTATGATGGCAAGTCCCGTTAGGACACACAGAGGCAATATGACAAAGTTGCTTATAGGCTGAACCTTAAATTTGAAACTGTAGCATTTCATGACATTGGTAAATAACTTTCCGATAATAAGATTGCCTCCCGTTACCATGAAAATGTATGTCAGTCCCAGCGAGATCAACGCAAGTATCATGAGTCTTAAGAAATGCCATGCTCTGATCGTTCCCCTGCCAAAACCCATGCTCTTCAGAAGAGCTATGTCAGCCGTCTCCTCGTCAATGAAGATGTTCTCGTACAAAGCCGTAAGGAGACAAATAACAACTGCACACGTCAAAGATACGATAAATATGATGAGCGCGAACATCTGCTGATATCCCGTGAGGTAATACGGCATGATCTCCTCGTTACGAAGGATGGTTACTTCGCCATTCGGATAGATGGCCTGCATCTTCTGAATATATTCTTCATACTGATCCGCAGGAACATCCAATTTGGCACTGAAGAAATCACCGCCGGCAACAAGCGAACCTTCGAATTCATCACCCATGAACAATGTAGGAGAATGAGCTCCAAAACGGTCAACGATACCTGTTATGATAAAGTCCTCACTGACTCTGTTGAATGTGGTGTGATCGTCGGCATACTTACTGTATTCCACCGTAACGGTATCGCCGACCTTAATACCCTTCTCCATCGCAGAATAATAACCTATGGCCACCTCATTCTTCAAAACAGGCGCATTACCTTCTATATACTGTATCTCGGAAGAAGGAGAGT
>CADCQX010000135.1 GCA_902803695.1 Oscillospiraceae bacterium | reverse complement strand
TGCACGGTTCAAAGCAACTGTGTAAAGTCTCTCAACAAACTCTTCGAATCCGCCTCCTGTTGATGTGTTAGAAGGTGCCGGTGTTGACGGACCTGGTGTTGATGGAGCAGGTGTTGATGAACCTGGCGTTGACGCTCCTGGTGTAGACGAACCAGGTGTAGAAGGATCAGGTTGTTTTACCGGGATATCCTGAACATCCTTGGTCTGTTTAGCAAATCCTACTTTTGTGAAAGCAGCTGTATATGTTGTTGTTCCTTTTTCGGTCGTAGTAGCTTCGATCTTAACTTTTGATGTGGTCTTAACTGTCTCTGTAACACTATTTCCTGAACCATATTTAGGAACTTTTACAGCAGTACATTCAGAATAATCGTCCGACCAAGTATACTGAGCAGGTTCATAAGCATTCATCGGCTCGATGACTATAGACGTGACATACGCAACGCCGTCACTTTCGTAAACAATTCCGTCTTTTATTACTGCATCAGACGGTGCAACTATGTAACAATCATTTAGCGTCAATGATGAGGAAAAACAAAAACCTCCACTTGTAGTGGCAATGATCTTCGAGTCATCGATCACCAAAGACGCATCATCAAAACTGAATAAATTAAACCCGTCAAAAATAATAGCGACATCTCTGATCGTAAGAGTGTTCCCGATTTTACTTGACCAAATAACAGAATAACCATCTGCTGCATTTAATTCCAAATAGTTATTTCCGGTTATGGTAGTATCATTGTCTAATTGAAACCAACCGACCAATTTAGAAGGTTTACAAACATTGATCACCAGATCTTTTACTGAACTTTGGATCAATTTCTTATCGGGTTCGTATTCATAATCACCGTTTATGTTAAATGTCTTGGTCCAAAGATCATAACTAAAGACACCGTTACCCAATATATCATCACAATTATCCTTCGTAACCGCCGTACCGCAGACCTTAAGGGTTGAATTGTATATCTCATATTCGTAATTACCTGCATACTGATGTTCTTCTATTAATCCGTAAGGTATGACGATATCCTTGCCCATTTCATGCGCACTCATGAATGCACCGTTCAAGATCATGATATTGCTTGAAGAATTAAGGCAATATCCGTTGGAATTGGTATTCTGAACACAACCCGTATCGAAAATAAGCTTACCCTTTTCTACGTTAATGGCATAGGAATCATTATTGGTCTGGATCCTTCCCTGACCAATGATTGTAACGACATCATTCTCATCTTCTGTGTTGATGATCAGGTTCTTTCCTTGTTCAAACCTCAGTTCCGTATAATTCAGATCCAGTGTTAGCGAAGTAGAGATGGTGATCGTAGAATCAGGATACATAATATTTTTCATCCTGACTGTCTTGCCCTTGCTGGTGCTTGCTCCCAAAGCTTTTTTTAAATCTGTTACATTTTGAACCTCAATGACCTCTCCTGCAGCATTTACGTTATTCGAAAAAAACGGCACGAATACGGATACCGCAAACATCAACAACAGAGCCGTTGCAATGGATACAGCTATCGACTTAATAAATCTCATGAATTACCTCCTATAAAATCAACCCGCTTTACAATATATGATTACTGCAAAGCGGGCCTTTTCCTTCCCGTTCATTCTACTATATCGGCTTGTTGAGGTAGTATCCCGATATTATCCACTTTGATACTATTTATCTCACATTTATGTCAAAAAAAAATGACCGAATCCCGATAACAGGATCCGGCCATATAGTCATTTAATTAACAATAAATTATTTAACGAGTTCTTCTGTCTCCTGTGCGATAGCAAGTTCCTCATTTGTAGGAATGATCGCAACTGTAACCTTGGAGTTATCAGAAGAGATAACAGCCTCAGTACGAACGCCGTTGTTCTTAGCAGGGTCGATCTCTACGCCCATGAAGCCCAAGCCTTCGCATGCTGCTGCACGGATGTAGTCTGTGTTCTCACCGATACCTGCTGTGAAGACAATAACGTCAACGCCGCCCATAGCAGCTGCATAAGCACCGATGATCTTACGAGCCTGATATTCGAACATCTCGAGTGCGAGAGTAGCTCTCTCGTTGCCTTCCTTGGAAGCCTTGTCGAGATCGCGGAAGTCGGAAGATACGCCGGAGAGACCCTCAACACCGCTCTTCTTGTTCATGAGTGTGTCGATCTCGTCAGGTGTGAGGTTCTCGTTCTTCATAAGGAAAGGAACGATAGCCGGATCGATGTCACCGCATCTTGTACCCATGCAGATACCTGCAAGAGGTGTAAGACCCATTGATGTATCAACGCACTTACCGTGGTCAACAGCTGCAAAGGAAGAACCGTTACCGAGGTGGCAAGTGATGATCTTGATATCCTCGTACTTCTTGCCGAGGAAGTCAGCTGCACGACGAGATACATATCTGTGGGATGTTCCGTGGAATCCGTAACGACGGATGGAATACTTCTCTGTGAGCTCATAAGGAAGAGCATATGTGTAAGCCTTCGGTGGCATTGTCATGTGGAAAGCTGTGTCGAATACTGCAACTTGTGGTGTACCCTCAGGAAGAACAGACTCACAAGCCTCGATACCTGTAAGGTTAGCAGGGTTGTGGAGAGGGCCGAGAGGGAAGCAGTCTCTGATAACTTTCTTAACGTCGTCGTTAACGATAACTGACTCGCTGTAGTACTTACCGCCGTGGAGGACTCTGTGACCTACAGCCTTGATCTCGCTGATATCGGAAAGAACGCCGTGGTCCTTATCTACGAGAGCTGCGAGGATCATCTTAACAGCTACCTTGTGGTCAGGCATAGCCTCTGTGGAGATGAAATCCTCCTTGCCGTTTGCCTTATATGTGAGCTTACCGTCGATACCGATACGCTCTGCGTTACCTTTTGCGAGGACCTCACCTGTGGAAGTCTCGAAAAGCTGGAATTTGCAGGAAGAACTTCCGCAGTTGATAACCAAAATCTTCATGTAATTATTTCTCCTTTTCGAAAAAGATCAGCCCTGTGCCTGAACTGCTGTGATAGCGATAACACCTACGATATCCTTAGCGGAGCATCCGCGGGAAAGATCGTTTACAGGCTTAGCGATACCCTGGCACATTGGACCGTAAGCTTCTGCCTTACCGAGTCTCTGAACGAGCTTGTAGCCGATGTTACCTGCATCGAGGTCAGGGAAGATAAGAACGTTAGCCTTACCTGCAACCTTTGAATCAGGAGCCTTGGAAGCGCCGATCGAAGGAACCATTGCAGCATCAGCCTGAAGCTCGCCGTCGATAGCGAACTGGGGATACTGTTCCTTGGCGATCTTTGTTGCCTCAACAACCTTTGTTACATCATCGTGCTTTGCTGAACCCATTGAAGAGTGTGAGAGCATTGCAACGATAGGATCCTTGCCTACGAGAAGCTTGAATGATTCTGCTGAAGAACCTGCGATTGCAGCGAGCTCCTCAGGATTAGGATTCTGGTTAAGTCCGCAGTCACCGAAAACGAATGTGCCGTTGTCACCCATATCGCAGTTCGGAACTACCATTACGAAGAAAGCTGAAACGAGCTTTGTTCCGGGCTTTGTCTTGATGATCTGGAGTGAAGGTCTCAATGTGTTTGCTGTTGAGTGGCAGGCACCTGAAACGATACCGTCACCGTCGCCCATCTTAACCATCATACAAGCGTAGTACATATAGTCGCCGAGTACAGTCTCTCTTGCCTGCTCGGGTGTCATTCCCTTTGCCTTACGGAGTTCATAGAACTCGTTGACATAAGTGTCTGTCTTCTCATTCTTGAAAGGATCGATGATAGTTGCCTTTGAAATATCAAGTCCTTCGCTGTTCTTAGCTACCTCTTCGGGTGTACCGATGATAACGAGATCTGCAATGTCTTCTGCGAGGATCTCTGCAGCTGCTTCGAATGTTCTCCTGTCCATTGACTCAGGGAGGATGATCGTCTTCTTGTCGGCCTTTGCACGGGCCTTGATGTCGTCAATAAATGCCAT
>CADCQX010000134.1 GCA_902803695.1 Oscillospiraceae bacterium | reverse complement strand
TAGGCCTGAATTCCTTGACCTGCTCGAAAAGGAGTTCGATGTTTTTACCGCAACACAAACCTGCGACTTCGAATTCGCTGTCGCTGTTTCTGACAACTTCCAAAGTCTGTGTTCCGATAGAACCTGTTGAACCCAAAATAGATATTTTTTTCATCAAATCACCATCAAATATATAGACTTAAGATCGCGATGCAAAGTGCGATAGGAAGTGTAAAGAATACACTGTCAAATCTGTCGAGCATACCGCCGTGACCAGGCATGAACATGCCGTAGTCCTTGATTCCTACAGATCGCTTAATAGCAGAAGCGAGCCAGTCTCCTATCTGAGACATAGCAGAAATGACGAGTCCGAAAAGGAACATAACGATCATGAATGGAATCCTATCCAGTTTGATATCGTCGATCATATAAACAACAAAACCGAAATAAAGAGCTAAGAAAACACCGCAGAAGAATGCTCCGCCGATACAACCCTCCCAAGTCTTTTTAGGACTGATGTGAGGAACGATCTTATGTTTTCCAAGAAGAACACCCGTGAAATATGCACATGTATCAGATACCCACGAAGCAAAAAGACCTACTATGAGATAGAGCCATCCGTGTTCAAAGAACAAAGCCATTGCACAAAGACAATACATCGGGAACGCGATATACATCATCGCTGAGATGGATGTAACCGAATCCTTAAGTAAAGCATCAGGTTTCGCGATCTGCGGAAATATAGCCATTCCGAGACAATACATGAGCATGATCAGGAAAAACAAAGTGGATGTAACGAATATTCCAAGATCAAAGAACCAACCGCAAAGAAGAACGGCAAGTCCCAGGACTTCTCCGATTATCATAAGAACATTGGACGGCTTGTAACCACCGCTCTTAAGTGCCTTTATGATCTCAATTGTTGATACTGTTCCGACTATCAGAGCAAGAATGACAGCTACAAAAGGAACAAAATAGAAACCCACTACAAAAGCGAGCATTACGATCAAGAAGATCAAACCCGTGATTACTCGTTGTTTCATTTATTGTCCTCCTTCGAAAGACCGCCAAATCTTCTGTCACGGTTTGTGTAAGCCCTGAACGCTTCAGTAAGCTCATCAAAACCGAAATCAGGCCACAGACAATCAGAGACCCAAAGCTCTGAGTATGCCGATTCCCACAAAAGGAAATTAGACAATCTCTGTTCGCCGCTTGGTCGGATGATAAGATCAGGATCCGGAACATCAGGAAGATAGAGGTTATCGGAAATAGTCTCCTCTGATATATCATCGATGTTAAGTTTGCCTTCCTTTACGAGTCTGGCAATATTCTGACAGCTGTGAACTATCTCTCTCCTGCCTCCGTAATTAAACGCAACTATAAGCTGCATCTTCTGCCTGTGCTTGGATCTTTCCTCGCCTTTTTTGCAGACTTCCTTGATCCTGTCAGGAAGAGAATCTATATCACCTGTGAATCTGACTCTTATTCCCTCCTGCTCAAGTTCAGGATCGTATTTCTCCCAAAACTCGACAAAAAGATCCATAAGAGTATTAACTTCATCAGTCGGTCTAGACCAGTTCTCAGTGGAAAAAGCATAAACGGTAAGATATTTAACTCCATAGTTACCGCAGTTTCTGCAAAGTTCCTTAAGGTTCTCTGCACCGGCTCTGTGACCTGCGCTTCTCGGGAGCATCCTCTTTTTTGCCCATCTTCCGTTACCATCCATGATAACGCCGAGAGATACAGGTATCTTGAGTTGTTCGTCTTCGTTAACAGTATTCTTTTTACCGAAGCCCAAAATTGCCATTAAACTTTTTCCCCTTCATCAAAATAAAGGGCGGAAGTTAGTTCCGCCCTGAATAATCGTGATAAGATCAGATCTCCATGAGCTCTTTCTCTTTAACTTCGCATGCCTTATCAACATCCTTGACATACTTGTCTGTGATCTTCTGAACTTTCTCTTCGTAATCCTTAAGATCATCATCTGTAAGTTCTTTCTTCTTGTTGACTGCACGCATCTTATCGATAGCATCTCTTCTTACGTTACGGATAGCAACCTTTGCTTCCTCGCCGTAAGTCTTAACTACCTTAACGAGTTCCTTACGTCTTTCCTCTGTAAGGATCGGGAAGATAAGTCTTATGATCTTACCGTCGTTTGTAGGATTGATACCGAGATCAGATGACTGGATAGCTCTCTCGATCTCCTTAAGCATTGAAGGATCCCAAGGTGCAAGAGTGATCATTCTTGCTTCAGGAACCTGGATATTTGCTACTGCATTCAATGGTGAAGGTGCACCATAATAATCTACAGTGATCTTGTCGAGTACGTGAGGATTAGCTCTTCCTGCACGGATCGCATTGAAGTTCTCTGCAAGGTTGGACATTGTCTTATCCATCTTTGTCTCAATTGAATCATAATCGGCTTTTGTGATCTCGATCATAGTAAATACCTCCGTATCTTTTTCTTTATTCTACCAAAGTACCAAGCTTCTCGCCTTTTGCGATCCTTACGATATTCTCAGGATCTTCCATGGAGAATACGAGGATCTTAGTCTTATTGTCTCTGCAAAGTGCTGCAGCCGTTGAATCCATAACTTTAAGATTAAGTCTGAGAACTTCATCGTGGCTTACGGTCTCATACTTCTTGGCATCCGGATAAACCTTAGGATCCTTATCGTATACGCCATCGACCATAGTTGCCTTAAGGAAGATATCAGCACCGATCTCTGTTGCTCTGAGAGCCGCACCGGTATCTGTTGAGAAATAAGGGTTACCTGTTCCGCAGGCAAAGATTACGATCCTACCCTTCTCCAGGTGTCTTACTGCCCTCTTTCTGATGTAAGGTTCGCACATCTGTCTGATCTCGATAGCAGACATTACTCTGGTAACAGCTCCATGCTGTTCAAGTGCATCAGAGATAGCAAGAGCATTCATCGTCGTAGCGAGCATTCCCATATGATCTGCCGTTACGCGGTCCATTGCTTCAGAGGATCTGCCTCTCCAGAAATTGCCTCCGCCGACTACTACTGCAACCTCAACTCCGAGATCTGAAACAGCCTTGATCTTCTCGGTTATGTTCTTCAATACCTCATCATTGATGCCCTGCTTTTTCTCGCCGGCCAAAGCTTCTCCTGATATCTTGAGAAGCACTCTTTTATACTTTAAGTCACCCATAAAGCTACCTCCGTCTATACTCGTTCTATTTTATATTTCTTTTGTTAATAAGAAAAGGGCAAAGGTGTGATATTTTTCGAGCAATGCCTGAAACGTCCTGTTATCAGGACAAAGAAATGCCCTACCGCTCAAAAGCGGTAAGGCATCGGCATTTCAGGGTATCAAGACTGTACTTTGGCAGCCAGGATATAGATAAACGGCGAGTTCCAATAGATGGCAACCTCATTGATCGAATATGCGGTATCGTTGTCCACATAACAAAGTGCTGCCGGGGTATCATAAAGGACACTCATTGCATACGGATCGGCAGGATCACCGTTCGGACCTCCAACGACCATACCCGGTACTGGATGACCGTTAAACTGTGATGGTCTGTGGTGCGGGAACTCAGATGCATGTTCGCCGAATCCCGTAAGGAAGCTGTAGCCGCAGGCATTCATACCCATGATATAGTCGACCTGGTAGTACATAAGGTTTTTATAGTCTTCATTACCGGTCAACATATAACCAAGGTTATAGAGTATTCCGTTATTACTTATCGTAAGGTTACTGCCCCATGGGAAGCTGGACATCTTGTTAAAGTAACCCTCACGGTTGGCAAGCATCAAAGACTTATCCATCTCATCAAGGATCCTGTCCTTAAGTTCCTTGGTAAACGCAGAATCCTGAGCTGAGGCGTCAGAAAGGAGATATGTGTGTATACCGTAAAGACCCATCTCGATCCAGCCCAGTCCAAGCTCCATCTTCTCGTTATAGAGTTCTTTTGCCTTGTCCAAATACTGCTGCTCACCTGTAGCAACGAACAATTCGATCGCAGCCCAGAAGAATTCATCCTGGTTAACAGCATCAGGGTACTCACCTGTAGCTACATCAGAAGGATTAAGATATCCCGTCGTATCTGATGATGCATTGCTCAACATATAATCATATGCTTTCTTGGAAGCTTCAAGACACTTAAGAGAGAACTCTTCGTCAAATGGTGCATAAACAACTGATGCGCGGGCCATGACAGCTGCGAAATCGCCTGTAGCGGTAGTAGAGATAGGCATTACAAGAAGTTCAGCTGTTTCATCCTGAGGCATAACCGTATCAGGGAAATTAGCACATGTTACCTTGTGATATACTCCACCGTTCTCATCCTGCATCTTGAACATCCACTCGAGCTCATAGCGTGCTTCGTCAAGAACGTCCGGGATCTCGTTGCCGCTTTCAGGAATTCCGAGATCATCGGCATCAAATCCTGTGTCTGTATATGTCATAAGAAGGTCAGCAATGGTCTTAGCGCCAGGAACAACATAGCGGCCGTAGTCACCGGCATCATGCCAACCGCCTGTGACATCGATCTTCTTATCTGTTCCGTAAATAGTTGCCATATCAGTATGACAAGCAGGATGAGCGAAATCTTTATACTCATCTCCGATATCAGCCGTTACTTCACAGCCGCAACGCTGTGTGTAGATCATCAATATGGAAGCACGGAGAGCTTCATCGTAAACATCATCTGCAATAGTGAATGAATATGATTCACCGCTGTTGGCTGTCTTTACGATATATTTGCCCGGTTCCTTAAAGTCGCTGAAATTACCTTCCGCTACCTTATAACTTGCAAAACGACACATATAAGGATCAGAAAGTGTGCCCGTATAGACAACTTCACCTGTATCGGCTTTAACGATGTCAAAAGAAGTATCCGATGGAGAAGCGATGAAAACAGTCTTCGGATCATCCGGACGATATCCTACCTGATTGAGTGCAACAGGATTCGGTGGTTCAGGTCCTTCGATAGCAACTGCGTTTGAACAGTTGAGAACCTGCATCGTAAGGTTATCGATATAAACATTGTGAGCTCCGTCACCTGCTGCTCCGAGATTGAAAGCAAAACGCGGTGCAGGATCGCTCGGTTCGTACATCGTAAATACTGCAGTAATATGTGTAGGCTCTGTTCCCATGTGGGCTGCCTCTTCAACATAATATGCGTGATAGTCACTGCCGTTTATCTGAATACGCCATTCAAAGTCTCTCTCGACATCTCCCCAAATGTCGAAATCAACCTGATATTCCGCATTCTGATAGATCTGGAAACCGTCATGATAGACCTGGCACGAATGCTTTTTAACACCCGGATTCTCTATCTTGGCGATCATCTTTCCGTCCTCACATACCAGGGCTAAAGATCCGCCTTCGGTATATGTGGTCCACGGGAAATTATCAGGATCTTCAAAGGTGTAATCCAATGCATAAGCACCGTCAAACAATTCCGTTGTCTCACGGAATCCGGGCGCCTGCGGATCAACAACTTCAGTAGATGATTCTGCCGATTCTTCAGTCTCAGTCTTATTGCATGCAACCAGACAAAAAAGAAACGTGACAGAAAGCAATAAAGCCACTATCTTCTTCATACTACTCCTCCATAATGAAACGTTTTTCTGTTTGATAATCACATTATAACGGTTTTAAAAACGTTTGAAAGGAGTGTGTAAAAATACTGATATTTTTTCAAGGAGCAGAATACATAATCGAACAGTTTTTTCGAAGATAAAAAAGGACGCTTCCAAACGGAAACGTCCCTATTGAACATTCAGTCTAAAGAATTAGAGACCAGCCTGCTTCATAACCTCAGCTGCAAAGTCGTCTTCCTTCTTCTCAAGGCCTTCACCCATTCCGAATCTTGTGAAACGAGCGATGGAGATGTCACAACCGAGAGCCTTTGCTGTATCAGCGATGTAGGACTCAACGGAAGCACCGTTCTCAGACTTTACGAACTCCTGCTGCAAGAGGCAGTTGATGGAATAGAAGTTCTTGATCTGACCAGGAACGATACGC
>CADCQX010000133.1 GCA_902803695.1 Oscillospiraceae bacterium | reverse complement strand
CGGACTATAAATGCGTTGAATACGTCGATCTTCTTCCGTTCCATAAGCTCGGTGAATACAAATGGAAAGAACTTGGCATTTCTTATAAGCTCTACGACGTAAGCGAACCTGATCCTTCAATAATGGAAAAACACATTGAGATCTTAAGCCGATATGGGCTCAAAGCAAGGTATAATCACTGATTTACAATTCGTTTATACATTGATAACACAATTCATCTTTGAGCGGGTTATAATCAAAGCACATAAGAAATCAATAGGAAAGAGGTGGTACCAATGGTAGTCGAGTCAGAACTTTTTAAGTCAGAGTCGGTATCCGGGTCCTTCCTCCTACCGGAACTGTAAAAGGTTTATTGAGTTCTCCTGTGAAGTAGTAAACAAAACAAACAAAACACTTAACCGCCTTGAAGTATCGGGGCGGTTTTTCTATGGGGTAAATTGTGCAGGGTGTATTAAGCGATATTCGTAAATAACTGTCAAAATGAACGTTTTGCTTCTTGCAAATCGTTTCGGATGTTGTATTATTGTAGTGGTTAGCACGTACTAACATATATATTTTATTTGACAGTTAGCGTTTTCTAACTAAAGGAGTGAATGATGATGCCGCTTTGTTTTGCCAATATTGGCGAAGAGAACGTCATAAAAAAAGTCGGTGGCAGCCCCGAACTCAAGAAGCACCTGGAAGATCTGGGTTTTGTAGTCGGTGGCAGAGTGGTTGTGGTCAATACTCTTCAGGGAAATGTGATCGTTAATGTTAAGGAATCACGTGTTGCCATAAGTGAAGAGATGGCCAGAAAAATAATGATTTAAGGAGAGTTTCGATGAAGACACTTAAGCAGGTAAAGGTCGGTCAGACTGTCAAGGTCGTAAAGATCCAGGGAACAGGTCCTGTTAAAAGAAGGATCATGGACATGGGTATCACAAAAGGCGTAGAGATCTACGTACGTAAGGTTGCACCTCTCGGAGATCCGGTCGAGATCAATGTCAGAGGTTATGAATTGTCGCTTCGTAGGGCTGATGCCGAGATGGTCGAAGTAGAGTAAGTTTTTTATTTGATTATAAGTTAGCGGAAACTAACCTAGTGACATGCGTGATGGTTAGAAGTTGCTAATTAAGAAAGGTGGATTGTTATGGATCTCAGAATTGCCTTGGCAGGTAATCCGAACAGCGGTAAGACTACATTGTTTAACGCAATCACCGGTTCCAACCAGTTCGTAGGTAACTGGCCTGGAGTTACGGTTGAAAAGAAGGAAGGTAAACTCAAAAAGCACGATGGTGTTGTTATCACAGACCTTCCGGGTATCTATTCTCTTTCTCCTTATACTTTGGAGGAAGTTGTAGCAAGAAATTATCTCATTAAGGAAAGACCAAATGCGATCTTGAATATCGTTGACGGTACCAACCTTGAGAGAAACCTCTATCTCACAACACAACTGACGGAACTCGGTATTCCGGTTGTCATCGCCGTCAACATGATGGACGTCGTTAAGAAGAACGGCGACAAGATCGACATAAAGGAACTTTCCAGACAGTTCGGTTGTAAGGTAGTCGAGATATCAGCTCTTAAGGGCACAGGCATTATGGAGGCAGCTGAAGCTGCTATCGATGCCGCTAATAATACAAAGACTATTCCTACACATTCATTCTCAGGACCTGTTGAACATGCTATCGCTCATATCGAAGAAGCAGCAGTTCATGATCTTCCTGAAGAACAGCAGAGATGGTATGCGATAAAGATCTTTGAGAGAGACGATAAGGTTCTTGAGCAGCTCAGTATCCCTGCAGATAAGATGGCTCATATCGAAGAAGACATCAAGGCTGCCGAGAAGGAACTTGATGACGATTCTGAATCCATCATCACAAATGAGAGATATATCTTTATTGCCAACGCAATGAAGTCCTCATATAAGAAAAAGAGTGCAGGCAAGATGACTGCATCTGATAAGATCGACAGGATCGTAACAAACCGTTGGCTCGGTCTTCCGATCTTTGCTGCAGTAATGGCTCTGGTCTACTACATTTCCATGGTAACAGTCGGTGCAGCTGCAACGGATTGGGTTAACGACGGTGTATTCGGAGACGGATTCCACCTCTTCGGCATCGGCACATCCAAGTACGAAGAAGCAGCTGAAGAGTATGGCGACACAAATTCCATCATGGCTTCCATCGTTGATGAGTACGGTGATGATGCTATGGCTGAAGCACTCGACAGTGAAGACGGCTTAAGCGAAGAACAGATCGCAACTCTTAAGGCAGCAGTTCCTGCTGATGCAACTTTAACATATGAACTCGAAGATGAAGAGACTTTGGAAGTAACAGAAGAGGAAGCTTCTTACGAAGATATCACTGCTTCTCTTGATAAATACGGCAGTGAACCTGATCCTTCCGAATACGGAGTATGGATCCCGAGTATCCCGGCTGCTATCGAGACTCTTCTCGACAAAGCAGGATGTGCTGACTGGCTCAAGGGTCTTATCCTTGACGGTATCGTAGCAGGTGTCGGTGCAGTATTGGGCTTCGTTCCACAGAGGCTCGTTCTGTTCTTCTTCCTGGCATTCCTTGAGTCCTGCGGTTACATGGCACGTATCGCATTCGTACTCGACCGTATCTTCAGAAAGTTCGGTCTGTCCGGTAAGTCATTTATTCCAATGCTCGTTGGTTCAGGTTGTGGTATCCCGGGTATCATGGCCTCCCGTACTATCGAAAACGAGCGCGACAGAAGAATGACGATCATGACAACAACATTCATCCCATGTGGTGCTAAGGTTCCGTTCATCGCCATGATCGCAGGTGCTATCTTCGGCGGATCAGCATTCCAGAAATCACTCGTATCCGTATCCGCATACTTCGTAGGTATGGCTGCGATCATCATCTCAGGTATCATCCTTAAAAAGACAAAGCCGTTTGCAGGTGAGCCTGCTCCGTTTGTTATGGAGCTTCCTGCTTACCACCTGCCTACACTCAGCAATATTCTCCGTTCCACTTGGGAGCGCGGCTGGTCCTTCATCAAGAAGGCAGGAACAGTTATCCTCCTTTCAACTATCTTCGTATGGTTCACAACATACTTCGGTGTTGTTGACGGTTCCATTAAGATGTTGGAGGAAGATCAGATCGACATGTCATTCCTCGCGAATATCGGTTCAGTACTCGCATGGGTATTTAAGCCACTCGGCTGGGGTAACTGGCAGGCAGCTGTCGCTTCCATCACAGGACTCGTTGCTAAGGAAAACATCGTTGGTACAATGGGTATCCTTTACGGCGGCGGAGACAAGACAGTTTACCAGACATTGGCAAGCGTGTTTACCGGTGTAACAGGTTATTCCTTCCTCGTATTCAACCTCCTCTGCGCTCCTTGCTTTGCAGCTATCGGTGCTATCAAGAGAGAGATGAATAACTGGAAGTGGACAACATTTGCAGTTGCTTATGAGTGCGGAT
>CADCQX010000132.1 GCA_902803695.1 Oscillospiraceae bacterium | reverse complement strand
GATGCAGGAATGTTGATAACTTCCTTTGTGCTAGGGTTGCGGCCCTTACGAGCTGCACGCTTCTTTGTCTCGAATGTACCGAAACCTACGAGTACAACCTTCTCCTCTTTTACGAGAGCTGTCTCGATAGCCTTCATTGTTGCAGAAAGAGCAGCCTCTGCATCCTTCTTTGTAAGCTTAGCGTCCTTAGCAATTGCTTCAATAAGATCTGTTTTGTTCATAATAAGCCTCCTTCAGGGCAATTTTGCAATATCATTATGAAATGAAAACGCAATACTGTCAAGCATTTTTGCCTATTTGCCCAGAAAAAAACTGATTTTGTCGCTTGATAACACAAAACCTTTTATGTATGCTATATGCGTACAAGGAGGTGACTTCCAATGGTAGTAAAAAAAGACATGATCATCGGCGATCTTCTCATGGTAGATGAGGGTGTCGCTCCAATCCTTATGTCAGCCGGTCTCCACTGTTTGGGCTGCGTTTTAGCATCAGGCGAGACTATTGAGGAAGCTTGTGTAGTTCACGGTATAGATTGTGATTCTTTGGTTGAGGAGCTCAACAATTACATGCAGTCTGTAGGCTGATCCGTACCTATAAGGTAAAATGATCAAGGGGATGATTTCCTTAGGAAACCATCCCCTTTTGATATGCTTTTCGTTATATCACTCCACGAGCTCAAATGTCGTATCCTGAGCCGCTTCCATCTCCATTATCATTTTCGAGGAACCGGCGTATTTTATCTTGACATACTCGCCTATCTCAGGCATCGGAGCCATCGGATTGATCTTGTATTTTGTTCCGTCTATGACAACGCACATCTTCGTCTGACCGATCTCTTCCACATATCCCGAATAAGACTGGTACTTACCGCTTGAGACGTTCTTTATATCCATAAGGACAGGCAGAGTGAAGACTATCGCATAAGCTATCGTCAAGACCGCGAAAAACACCGGAGCAAAGAACATGAAGCCGTGCTTCGTCTTTCTCTTCCTGTTTCTTTCCGAAAACAGGATCGTGATGATGATAAACACCAGCATCACCAGAATGTGGATCATAAGATAGAAAATGAAATACTTCATTACATCTCCTCGCTCGATACTACGAGCACATAATCGACCATATAATCATGGCTCTCGACAGGAAGCGCGGAGTAAACCTGGAAATCATAGCAGATACCTACTGTAACAGGCTTCTTGCCGGCTCCGAACTGGTTAAGATATCTGTCATAATATCCGCCGCCCTGACCGAGTCTGGCGCCATCCCGGGTGTATGCTACGGCAGGAACAAAGATAAGGTCGATATCATTCGGATAGACCTTTCTCATATCCTGTTTAGGCTCCGGAATATCGTAACTTCCGAGTGAGAAATCGGAATCGAGGTCCTTGATCTCGTAAAAGTCCATCGTATCGCCCTTTACACGCGGGAAACATATAGTCTTTCCGGCCTTAACAAAGTGCTCCGTGATAGCATCACAGGACAACTCGCCGTTAACTGATCTATATAAAGCAATCGTATTGGCCTTTGCGATCTCCTCTACGAGCTGCGGGTCACCGTCATTTATGACATGTTCCGCCAAAACCTTCGCAGCATCCACGATCTGCTTTTTCGACAACTGCATTCTCTGCTTTCTGACGTTTTCTCTTATCTGAGACTTAAGAATTGCTTTATTCATAGTAACACCTCTGTATTTTCTTCATTATAGCATTATTCGAGCATCGACAGTAACTCGGATTCCGTTATGATCCTGATGCCCAATTCACGCGCTTTGACGGCTTTGCTGCCTGCCGCCTCGCCCTCGAGGAGCATGGATGTCTTCTTGGACACACTGCTTACGACCTTGCCGCCGTTCTTTTCGATCAGAGCCGATGCCTCATCTCTGCTCATGGTCGGGAGAGTACCCGTTATGCATATGCTCAGACCCTGAAGCTTATCCCCCATCTCCGTCTTATCCTTAACGAAGTTTAAGCCTTCTTCCCTGAGCTTTTCTATGATCTTTCTGTTCTCTTCATCCTCGAAAAAGCTCTTTATCGCCATAGCTGATATCTCTCCGATATCTCCTACCGCCGTGAGATCCTCGAGAGATGCTCCCATGATATCGTCTATTGAATCGAAACTTCTCAAAAGTTCCTTGGCCGTAGCCTTACCGACATTCGGTATTCCGAGTCCCGCCAAGACTTTTTCAGCCGGAGCATCCTTGGAGACCTCGATCTGCGCCAATATCTTGTCGGTATTTTTCTCAAGACCGAATATCTTATCTTCAAGAAGCTTTTCTCTCATATTCTTAAGCTCGAAAACATCCGCGATATTACTCAGATATCCCTTGTCAACGAGATCACGTATGTATTCTTCACCGAAACCCTTTATATCAAGACAATCCCTTGATACAAAGTTGATGATCCTGAATGTGAGCTGACCCTTGCAGCTTATGTTCGTGCACTTGTAATCCGCCGTATTTTCCTCTCTGCTGAGCTTGTGACCGCATACCGGGCAAACATCAGGAAGATGGTATTTGACCCAGTCAGAAGGTCTTTTAGCCTTGTTTACGGATTTGATCTTAGGAATGATCTCACCTGACTTATAAACGACAACTGTATCACCGATTCCCAGATCGAGATCATTGATAAAGTCCTGGTTATGAAGTGTAGCTCTCTGAACGGTCGTACCGCACAAAGTTATCGGCTCGAAAACAGCTACCGGAGTGATCCTTCCCGTTCTTCCAAGGCCCGTCTCGATATCGATAAGACGGCTTTCCTTCTCCTCAGGCGGATACTTGTAAGCTATAGCCCATCTCGGAACCTTGATCGTATTTCCCAGCTTTTCCCTGTCTTTTATGCTGTTAAGCTTAACGACAGCACCATCTATATCGTAAGGCAGTTCGCCACGCATATTTCCTATCTTCTGGATCGCATCCCATACCTCATCCTTGGTCTTACAAAGATAGTGGTGATCTATAACGGTCACGCCGTTCTTCTTAAGATATTCATAACCTTCGAGATGCGTATTAAACGTAACGCCGCGGGTCTCCTGAACATTAAAGATAAACAGGGAAAGATCTCTGTCCTTCGTAATCCTGGTATCGATCTGGCGCAGGGTTCCTGCAGCACAGTTACGCGGATTCGCAAAAGTCTTCTTGCCTTCTTCCTCAGCCTTCTGATTAACCTTGTCGAAAGCTTCTCTGGTCATGTAGACCTCGCCTCTGATCTCGATATAATCGACCGGATAAGGCATCTTCTTAACGACGTCCTTGATGACCTTCGCGTTCATCGTAACGTCCTCGCCTTCGTTGATTCCGTCGCCTCTGGTAACAGCCAGGGTAAGGTCTCCGTTCTCATAGCGCAAGGCCATGGAAAGACCGTCGATCTTGGTCTCTACCAGGAACTCGGTATCAGGTCCCAGCGCCTCTTTGGTACTGTCGATGAACTCATCTACTTCTTCTCTCGAGAAAACATCCTGAAGGCTCAACATAGGAACGTTGTGCTTGACGAGCACACCCTTTTCGGCCTTCCAGCCGACACGGAACGATGGAGAATCCTTGGAAACGATGGAAGGATTTTCCTTC
>CADCQX010000131.1 GCA_902803695.1 Oscillospiraceae bacterium | reverse complement strand
TTAAGGACGACGATACCAGGAATTTGATCGCGGTCGAGAAGACCCAGGGAGATCAGGTCATATACACCGCTTCCTATTTCATGAACGGTCAGGGAATACAAAGTGAGACCGTAATGGAATATGACGATGAAGGTAAGCTCAGAAACAGTGTATCGACATCCACATTGAAGAGGGATGATTACGTTACCACAAAGGTATATTCGCTCTATGAGTATGATGAGAACGGCAATCTCTGTAAGATCACAGAAGACAACTATACTGTTGATCCCGATACAAAAGAAGAAATATACGATTCCACATATATTCATGAATATCAATATGATTCTGACGGATATCTGATATATGACGGGTATTATGATCCCGATAGCGGTCTTTTCATGAGCGATAACAGATACACGAATGATGAGAACGGTAATCTTATAGAGATCGTATCGTTAACGGGTGTGACAACTTATGTATATGATGAGAACGGTAATGTCATCGACTATAAGTCAGCGTCGGAAGACAGCGTCGTTGAGATCATGTACACATATAACGGTGACCTGCTCGTTTACGAGAAGGAATATATTTCTGATAAGCTCTGCTATGAGACAAGCTATCAGTATGACGAGAATGGGAATATGATCCTCATGTCAGAGACATCATATGACCTGGCTCACGGTGGTTCAGATAAATCCCAGTATTATTATGAATACGATGAAGAGGGAAATCTCATAAGAAGCGGCAATGCCGGCAATCCTGATTCGTGTAACGAATACGTTTATTATTTTGAGTGATCCCTGTACTCAATGCAGTCGTCGACATAATATCCGGCTGCTTTCATAAGCTCGATCTCGCCGTCCCTATCTATCTTTCTGACTGCCTTTGCAGGACTTCCGATGATAAGCGTATTATCCTCGAAACCTTTATTCTGCGTTACGAGTGAACCTGCTCCGATAAGACAGTTCTTACCGATCACGGCGCCGTCCAAAACTATCGCTCCCATACCGACCAGAGTGTTGTCTCCGATGGTGCAGCTGTGAAGGACAGCATTATGTCCGACGGTAACGTTATCGCCAACGGTGACGGGACTATTGATCTTACAGTGAAGAGTACAGTTGTCCTGGATGTTGGATCTTTCTCCGATAACTATCGGCGCCATATCTCCTCTGATGACAGCCGAAAACCACACGGAAGAATCCTTACCAAGCGTAACGTCTCCGATAATGTCAGCAGATGGTGCGATGTAGCATGAATTGTCGATCTTCGGGCTCTTGCCCTTGTAGTCCATTATCACTTTTATACCAACCTTGTAACAGTCACGAGGATACCCGGACGCTTCTTAGTCTTTTCGACCAGGAAGCTCTTTATAGACTCGCGGAATTGTCTTGAATATGCGTAAGTCTCGAGATCAGCCTGCTTTTTCTTGTCTGACATCATAAGGCTCATAGCCTTTGAGCCGCAAGCTCTGTGTATCTCTTCTTTCTCATCCTCGAAAACGAATCCCAGCGAATTAACCTGCGGAGGACAGTAAAGGTTGCCCTTACGGTCGAGCGTGATGGAGATGGCGATACATCCGTCTTCTCCGAGCATCCTTCTGTCGCTGAAGATCTTGTTGCCGATATCGCTGGCGCTCGAACCGTCGATAAGTACTGCAGATGCAGGAACGTTGCCGTTGATCCTTGCCTTGTCAGGACGGACTTCCAAAACATCACCGTTATTCATGATGAAGATATTATCTTCTTCAGTTCCCAGTGATTTCGCTAGTTCCTTATGCTTATAGAGCATTCTGTACTCGCCGTGAACAGGGATGAAGTACTTAGGCTTAACAAGACTATGCAAGAGCTTAAGTTCGTTTCTGTAGGCGTGGCCTGATACATGAACATCAGCGAGTGATTCGTATATTACGTGAGCTCCTCTCTTGAAAAGCTCATTGATGACTCTGTAGATAGGCTTCTCGTTACCCGGTATCGGATGAGCGGAGATGATTACCGTATCGCCGGCCTGGATCTCGATAGACCTATGGGATGCGAATGCGATCCTGGAAAGAGCACTCATAGGCTCAGCCTGGCTTCCCGTAGTAAGGATTACGATCTCATCAGGATCATAATTATCGAGTTCTGAAGTATCGATAAGAGTATCCGGATTCATGCTGATATATCCGAGGGAGTTCGCAACATTAAATGTGTTGATCATGCTCCTTCCGGAAAGACATACATGCCTTCCGTATTTCTCGGCAGCGGTAAAGATCTGCTGCATCCTGTGAACGTGGCTCGAGAATGTAGCGACGATTATCCTTCCTTTTGTCTCCTGGAAGATCCTCTGGAAAGATTCTCCTACGTGCATCTCGGAAGGGGATACACCGGGTATCTCAACGTTGGTGCTCTCACACATGAAAAGGAGAACTCCTTCTTTTCCGAGTTCACCGAATCTTTGAAGATTTATCGTTTTACCGTTTATAGGTGTGTAGTCTACCTTAAAGTCACCCGAGTGGATAACAAGTCCGACAGGAGTCCTGATCGCGAGTGCATATGAATCCGCGATTGAATGGTTTACTCTGATGAACTCGACAAAGAAGTTGGATCCTGCTTTTACGAGGTCTCCGTTCTTGCAGGAATTGAAGCTGATGCCTGCCATACTTACGCCCTTATCAGCGAGCTTATGTCTTACGAGTTCTACTGTAAGCTTGCCGCCGTACAAAGGACATTTAAGCTCTGACAGAAGGTAAGGAAGTGATCCGATATGGTCCTCGTGTCCGTGTGTAAGGAAGATTCCGCGGAGCTTGGACTTGTTTTCGAGAACATAAGTATAATCAGGGATAACGGCATCAACGCCGGGCATGTTTTCTTCAGCGAAAGCCATACCTACATCGACGATGATCATGTCGTTTCCGTATTCGAAGCAGGTCATGTTCTTGCCGATCTCGCAAAGACCGCCAAGCGGGATGATCCTTAACGGATTTATTTTGCTCTTGGAAGATTTCTTCTTTTTTGAATCCTTGTTTTCCTTTGGCGCTTTAGCCACAGGTGCTTTCTTCTTCGAGTTCTTCTTCTCGGTTATCTGTTTATTGTCTTTTTTCATATCAGTTGACTATGTATACCTCACATGATGTTGTTGAATACGATTCGCCTGCATCTGCATAAATGTCGATATGAGAACCCTTAACGCCGGAGCCTTTATCCTCGACGGTGTAATAACCGTCTCCGCCCAGAGGGTCGTTAACAACATAGATAACGGTTCCTGCAGGGAAGATGCTCCAGTCAGCAGCACATGTAACGCCTTCGCAGCATGTAGTTCCTGTAGCTGTGGAGGTGCTGTATGTACCATCACCCAAAGGCTGAGGTCCGTAGAATGTGATCGTGCATGATCCGTAGTAAGTCATTCCGTCCTTGGCCTGATTGTTTGCAGGTGCGGGTTGTGCAGCAGCAGTAGTTGTTGTAGCGGCAGTTGTCGTTGTCGCCTGAGTTGCGGTAGTCTGGATCGGAACCGGTGTAGGTGTGGCAACCTTGACCGGATCATCCTGACAGAGATCCTTTGAGACATAGTTACCGTTATAGGTGTGATACCAGCCGTTATCGGTCACGCCTATGACATCGATGCCGGAACCCTTCTCGATCGTCTTTACGACGTCATAAGAGGTGCCCGGGCCTGATCTTACGTTAAGTTCGCTTGATGCATATACGAACTTGACTACTGAAGTCTCGGTAAATGATGCTGTGGTCTCTGTTGTAGTCGTAGCAGCTGTAGTTGCTTCGGTTGTAGTGGCAGTTTCCTTCGTAGGATCTGTCTCGCCGGTCGGTACCTGTTCAGAAGTATCATCTGTCAGAACCTGCTCTTCAGCTGTTTCGGTTGCTTCGGTATCTGAAGTCTGATCAGGGATAGAAGCAGATGCTTCGTTTGAAGATTTTTCTTCTGTTTCAGCCGGTTCTTCGCTTGTCTCGTTGATGAGCTGAACAAACTCAGCATCCATGTTCTGCTTATCGATCTTGCTTCGCGCTTCGATAAGGGCTTTGACCGTAACAATAGATATACAGCTGATCAATGCGATCATGCCGACGCTGACCGCCATCTGTATCTTTTCCTTCGTTACTTTATATTTGGTTGTAGTACCAATAAATTTCATTATCCCTCCAAAAAGAGCGCATAGTTATATTAATTATAGCATATTACGGCGTTTTTCCCAAAAACGGGGGTGTGCCGAAGTCCTGAATTATAGATGGAGGTCTAATAGATTGATGTGCATATTTACCAAAGTGATTGCAATAAAATAGGACCTTTTCGAGAAGAAAAGGCCCCTTGAAAGATCGATATATTCTATCAGCTGATGCTGCCTTTTACGGTGTCTACCGTAACAGTTCTTCCGTTGTTCAAAAGCTTAGTAGCATTGGAACATGAAAGGACTGAAGGAATGTCGAGAGCAGCTGCGACAGTGGCTGTATGGCATGACGGATCATCATCCTCGACAACCAGTATCTTGGCGCGTCTGATAAGAGGCATCATGGTATTTGTCGTGTATGGAGCTACGAGGATCATGTCCTCAGGACAGTCGATCTTTGATACATCAACGTGCTCAGGATCTCTGATGAGACAAACGGTTCCGGAACGGATGTTATTCTTGGCGTTCTCGGAAGGAAGTCCCTTGCCGCTCGTGATGGATGAACCGATCGTCTGAACCTTGATGGTGTTTGTTGTTCCTGACATACCGACAGGAGTACCACCGGTCATAACGACAAGATCACCGTCACTTAAGAATCCGGCTTCAGATGCGCACTTGATTCCGACTTCGAAAAGTTCATCTGTTGTAGTAACTTCAGGAACCAGGATCGGAACTACGCCCCAGCTTAAGTTGAGCTGACGCTGAACGCGAGGGAAGACTGTAGTGGAGATGATAGGACATCCCGGACGGAATCTCGAGAGAAGTCTTGCCGTTCTTCCTGCATGTGTAAGGGAGATGATAGCCTTTGCATCAAGGTCCATAGCAGTTGTACATGAAGCGTGGCTTATGGCATTTCCTACTGAAGGAAGCATCGGGATATTCTGGTTAACAAATCTCTTCCAATAGTTGATGGAACTTTCTGTCTGCTTTGCGATCTCGACCATCATCTTCAACGATTCGAGAGGGTATTTACCTGAAGCGGTCTCGCCGGAGAGCATGACTGCCGATGTTCCGTCATAGATAGCATTAGCTACGTCAGAAACCTCAGCTCTTGTAGGACGTGGATTTCTGATCATGGAATCGAGCATCTGTGTAGCTGTGATACTGATCTTACCCATCTGATGAGCAACCTGGATGCATGTCTTCTGGATCGGCGGAACTTCAGCTGCAGGGATCTCTACGCCAAGGTCACCTCTGGCAACCATGATACCGTCAGATACCTTAAGGATCTCGTCGAAGTTGTTGATTCCTTCTTTGTTTTCGATCTTGGAGATAAGGCAGATGCCGTGCTCTCCTGCCTGATCGAGAACTCTCTTTATCTCCTGAACGTCTTTTGCCTTGCGTACGAATGATGCTGCGATAAAGTCGAACTCGTTTTCGACAGCAAAGAGGATATCGTCTCTGTCCTTGTCAGTAAGTGAAGGAAGATTAAGATTGCTTCCCGGAACATTGATGCTCTTTCT
This sequence comes from Oscillospiraceae bacterium, assembly GCA_902803695.1. Lineage (GTDB taxonomy): Bacteria > Bacillota > Clostridia > Saccharofermentanales > Saccharofermentanaceae > Saccharofermentans. The sequence continues at coordinate 964 of CADCQX010000131.1, read as the reverse complement.
GTCGGATACATCGCCGCCGTTAAGAACATTACATACGATCGACTTGCCGTTGATCTTTGTAACTTCAAGTTCGATGAGACCGTCATCGATAAGGATCTTGGATCCTACAGATACATCTTTTGCGAGGTCTTTGTAGCTTATCGAAAACTCGGTCTCTGTTCCTTCCACATCCTTGTCTGTGATAGTTACCGTGTTTCCTTCTTTGAGTGTTACTTTGTGATCTTTGAAAACGCCTGTTCTGATCTCAGGACCCTTTGTATCAAGGAGCAAAGCGACAGGAAGATTGAGTTCTTCTCTGATCCTTTTGACTCTGTCGATCCTCTGCTGGTGTTCTTCATGGGTTCCGTGACTCATATTGAGACGGCAAACGTTCATTCCGCCGAGCATGAGTTCTCTTATCATCTCGTCCGAATCAACGGCAGGTCCCAAAGTACAAATGATCTTAGTCTTTCTGATACACATATATATTCCGTCCTTTAAAAAATCTCTGAATGGATTCTATCATTTTTTGACCTTCCAATACAGGGATTTTTAACATATCTGTCATTTAATGTCACATACTTGAAAAACAACTCGAGGCCATACCTATGTATAATCACACTATAAATATGATGGGGGCAAAGCCTGTGTCGAGGAAGCAAGACAACATTTTCAGGGATTCCGAGAAGAATGCAGCGAAGAAACGCAAGATCATCTATCTTGTGTGCGGTGCAGTTTGTCTTGTTTGCATTGCCCTTGACATCTTCTTTCTTATACAGATTTTCTAATTGAATTTTTCGATATGACATTTCATAATATTTTAAGGTGAGGTGTCTATCATGAAACTTAGTGAGTTAAAAGTGGGTAAGTCAGCGATTATCAGTGCTGTCAACGGTCAAAAGGCTCTTAGAGGTCATCTTTTGGATATGGGTCTTACTCCGAATACATGTGTAACAGTTAGAGCAATGGCTCCTATGGGTGATCC
>CADCQX010000130.1 GCA_902803695.1 Oscillospiraceae bacterium | reverse complement strand
CCTTCGTCAGCCTTTGTGGAAGGTGTGAAGAGAGGCTCAGGGAGCTTGTCGCCCTGAACGAGTCCCTCAGGCATCTTCATGCCTCCGACTGTACCGGACTTCTTGTATTCCTTAAGTGCGGAACCCTCGAGATAGCCTCTTACGATGCACTCGCAAGGAAGCATGTTGACTTTCTTAACGAGCATTGAACGACCCTTGAGTTCCTCTTCGAATTTATCGAGACCCATAGGATATTCCTTAGGATCTGTTGTAATAACGTGGTTAGGGATGATGTCCTTTGTGAAATCGAACCAGAATGCTGAGATAGAAGATAATACCTTGCCCTTATCAGGGATCAGTTCGTCGAAAACAACGTCAAACGCTGAGATCCTGTCTGTTACGACCATAAGAAGCGAGTCGCCCAGATCATAAACGTTTCTGACCTTTCCTTTTATAAATACCGGCAGATCGATAAAATCCGTATCCTTGATAAGCATATTCATACCCTCCGTTTTATTATTTATATTAAAACTGAACCTAGATTATACATCTAAAGCAGAGTTTTTTCGATAAGTAAAAACTTAACCCATTACCTGGCCGCAAACGATGAACTTACTGGTGTAAGCGTAAGGCTCCACGAAGTAATTCCAGTTACCGTCCTTGGTATTTCCGACCTCGACTACATAAGGCTCGCCGTCGATATAGACCTCGCACCAGTAATGCTGGGCACCCGGAGCGCTCCTTCCTCTTGAACCCTGGATGAGGACCGCATCATAACCGAGCATGCACAGGAATTCGACCATTACGCCGTTATACTGTGCGCACTGACCGCTCTTGTTCTCCAGAGCGGAGACTGCGAAGCTCGATGTACCGCCGCCGTAGACCATGTTGTTATGTACCCAGTAAAGAAGGAATGATGCCTTCTCGCCGTTGGTCCATGACGGATCGAAATATGTCGCTGCAAAGTTATTGATGGCCTTGATGTCTTCCTCAGGGATGTTCCTCTCCTCCCATACACGCTCTGAACCCTGAACGTTACAGAACTTGTAGGTGGTCTTCGGCTGGAGGTTCGTTACCAGATCCAGCTTCGTTACGCCGTCGTAGAGGTAGTAGTCCTTGAACCTGTTATAGTTAGGATCCGGAGCCACGATGTTGATCCTTACGGATTCGCCAGGCTCGATGCCGTTGGCGATACAAAGATCAGTGAACTCCTGGGAATCGGAAAAACCGTTAAAGAGTTCAGCTACAGGGTTGACGGACTTCGATACCGTATCGACCCAGAATGCCTCGCCTGAGGACTCAGGCTCTCTGTTAAGGAAGACGTTATAATATCTCCTTACCAGCTCTTCAGGGGTCATATCCTTGGCTGCCGTCTTGAACTCCTCACTCGTGAAGAAGCCGTAAGCGGCTTTCTTACCGGTTACATTCTTCTGGCTTAAGTCGTTGACCCAGAACTTAAGTCCGTCCTCGTCGGCCGGTCTTCCGAGACAGCCGTCGTAGAGCCTTTTTACAAAGCCTTCTATTCCGGAATCGTAGGATGTGGTCACCTTCGCAGGACCGCCCGGAAGGATTCCGTAGCCGTCGCAGATCTTGTGCCACTCGTCAGATCCCGCAAATTCCCAGAGGACGTCGTCCTTACTAAGGAGGCCGTCCTCCAGGTCGTTGTACCAGAATTCAAAACCCGCACTCTCAGGTTCTCTGTCGAAGAAAACCTTATAAAGCACCTTCAGATACTCTTCGTTATTGAGGTTCTTGTCCGTAAACTCAGGGCAGTTCGTGATGCTCTTGAAGATCTCGAGACCCGTGTTCTTCTGTCCCATGAGAAGTCCTGTCCAATAGTTCAGGCCCTCCTCCTCAGGGTCACGTCCGAGAGCGATGGTGTAGATCCTTGATACGAATCCCTTCGCACCTTCTTCTTCGTCATCTTTCTGCAACTCGAAAAAGATTGATCCGTTTCCGACGCCCGCCGGATCTCTCATATCAGCCAAAACTGTCGCAGACGGCACCATGACCGACACCGCGATCACTGCCGAAGCTGCACCAAGTGCTATTTTTCGAAACATTAATAAACTTCCTCTCACACAAAATACCCTTACATTTTATAACGGATACTGTGCGGTTTTCTGTGATTTCTGTGTTAATTAATCAATAGTTTACAAAACACCCTTGGTGGAAGGCACCTGATCCTCGTTTCTGGGATCGATGCTCACTGCCTGTCTGAGCGCTCTTCCGAACGCCTTGAACAGAGCCTCCATCTTGTGGTGATCGTTAGCGCCGTACGGACAATCCAGGTGCAGTGTGATAGCTGCGTTACTGGAAACTGCTCTGAAGAATTCCTCAGCGAGCTGCGTATCCATCGTGCCGCACATAGGTGCTGCGAAGTCGCACTTAAAGACCAGGAATCCTCTGCCGGAGATATCGATGGAGCACTGTGCAAGAGCCTCATCCATCGGGATCGAAGCGAATCCGTATCTCGTGATCCCCTTCTTCTCTCCGAGAGCCTTGCTTATAGCCTGACCCAAAGCGATTCCGATATCCTCAACGGTGTGATGTGCATCAACCTCGAGATCGCCGCTGCACTTGACCGTAAGGTCAAATCCGCCGTGTCTCGTAAAACCGTTCAGCATGTGATCGAAGAATCCCACGCCTGTGTCGATATCAGCATTTCCCTTGCCGTCGAGATCGATCTCCAATGAGATATCCGTCTCCTTGGTAACTCTGCCGATGCCTGCTACTCTGTTCATGCTCTTTCCTCCTTGATGGCACTGATGAGGCCTTTCATCTCCTCGTCTGTTCCTATGGTGATCCTTAAGTAATCTCCGATCACCGGCTTATTG
>CADCQX010000129.1 GCA_902803695.1 Oscillospiraceae bacterium | reverse complement strand
TGAGATGAAGAACGGAATGACCAAAGAACAGGTCTTCGAGGAGTTCGTTAAGTCTCCGGAGTTTACTCAGATCTGTAAAGACTACGCGATAGACAGAGACTGATAAGATCACAAGGACAGATTCCGGTAAGGGGTCTGTCCTTTTTCGAGAAAGCAGATTATTTTGGAAGGTACCAAAAAGGTCGCCTTATATTATAATATTTTTCGAAAACAAACAAATATTCGTATCATTATGGTATAATATCTCCTAAGACAGAATGTGTGTTTTAGGAGATTTATTTTGGACGTATTTGGTAATGGGTCCGATGGGGAGTTTGACCTTATCGCGGACCTCGAAAACAGTTATAACGACAGTATAGATACTAGCGGAGACGAGCTCCTGGAAGGGCTTAATCCGGAACAGAGAGAAGCCGTAGAGCACCTTGACGGACCTCTTCTTATCCTGGCAGGCGCAGGCTCGGGCAAGACCCGTGTTATCACCTACAGGATCGCATACATGATGAAGAAGCATCATGTATCTGCAGGGTCCATCCTGGCGATCACATTTACTAACAAAGCTGCCAACGAGATGAAGGAACGTATCAACAAACTCGTTGGTGACAGTTCTAAATATATCTGGAGCGGAACATTTCACTCCATCTTTGCGAGGATCCTGAGAAGGCATGCCGAGAGCCTCGGATTCAATTCATCGTTTACCATCGTTGATACCGACGATCAGGTCAAGCTCATAAAGCAGATCATGACGGAACTCGATATTCCTGAGAAGCTTTATAAGCCGAGGAATTTCCAGTACGAGATCTCGAAGCAGAAGAACGACATGGTAAGTGTCGAAGAATATGAGAGACGTGCAGGTCAGGACAGTTACTATAAGAACGCAGCCAGAGTTTACAAGCGTTACCAGGCGAGACTTCTCGAGAATAACAGCATGGACTTTGACGATATCCTGATCTATATGGTCAAGCTCCTTCAGTCAGATCCTGAAGTCCTCGCTTTCTACCAGAACAAGTTTAAGTACATCATGGTAGATGAGTATCAGGATACGAACAGAGCGCAGTATATGGCTGTTAAGCTTCTCTCGGACGCCCACAAGAATATCTGTGTAGTCGGTGACGACGACCAGTCAATCTATTCTTTCCGTGGTGCGGATGTCAGGATGATCCTAAGTTTTGAGAAGGACTTCAAGGGCGCGAAGGTCATAAAGCTGGAGCAGAACTACAGATCGACTTCTGTCATCCTTGAAGCTGCCAATACGATCATTGCCAATAACAAGAGCCGTAAGGCTAAGAAACTCAGGACTGACGGTGAGCGCGGTGATCCGATCATCATCATGAATACGGATACTCAGTTGTCGGAGGCAATGTTTACCGCCGACACGATCCTGAAGCTCATAAAGAGCGGCAAGTGCCAGTATGCCGATATAGCAGTGCTTTACAGAATGAACGCACTGTCGCGTTCTTTGGAGTCCGCGTTAAGAGAAAAGGGAATACCGTTTAAGATCTACGGTGGCATCCGATTCTACGACCGTAAGGAGATCAAGGATGTTTTTGCTTATTTGAGACTTATCGCGGACGGTAAGGACAACCTGGCTTTTGAGAGGATCATCAATGTTCCGAGAAGAGGTATCGGTGATACTACTGTCGATAACGTTAGAGAGATCGCGATGAACACGGGAACCGACTGCCTTACGATCTGCAGGGATGCGTTTGATTATCCGGAACTTTCCCGTGCGGCATCGAAGCTCAATTCTTTCTATTCGCTCATCGACATGATGCGTGAGGAACTTAAGAAGAACGAGAAGACATTCTCCGAGTATATAGATTATGTCGAGAACAAGTCGGGTATCGTTGACGACATCATCGCTCAAAGAGAGAGCAAAGGCGAGCTCGTAGACAGAGTCGAGAACCTGAAAGAGCTCCTGACAGAAGCTATAGAATTCGAGAAGAGCAGGAGATCCGAGACCTTTGACGTGGAGAATCTCCGTAAGCTCGAAGCCGAGAACGACATCCTCAATATCGAGCTAAAGAACGATCCGTATCTTGAAAACGAGACTAAGAGCATCGATACTCTGGAAGGCCTTCTTGATGCATATCTCGAAAACGCTGCGCTCTATTCCGCGGGTGACGAGGAAGAGGGCGACAACAACGTTAAGCTCATGTCTATTCACAGCGCAAAGGGCCTGGAGTTCGGAGCCGTATTCCTGGTAGGTGCCGAGGAGGGTGTATTCCCCAGCTATAAGTGCCTGACGACCGAGTCCGAACTCGAAGAAGAAAGACGTCTCATGTATGTTGCTGTTACGAGAGCCAAGAGGAATCTCTTTATAACCGTAACGAGGAACAGGATGCTCTTCGGACAGACGCAGTGCAACGCGCCGTCCAGGTTCCTTAAGGAGATGCCGTCTGAACTGGTATATCTCATGGGATCAAAGAGAGAGATCCAAAAGCCAGCAGAAGCTCCTGTTTCTCCAAGGCGTGCATATTCCGCTAAGGACGTAACTAATAAGCTCAAGGCAGGCTTTACACAGAAGCCTCAGGCTAAGACAGGCGGTCTTGATCCGTCCGAGATGGTCGTCGGACTTAAAGTTGTGCACGACAGGTTCGGAGAAGGTATTATAATAAAGGCGGAACCTGTGGCAGGCGATTGTCTTGTCACGATCGATTTTGACGGAATGAAGAAGAACATGCTTGCAAAGTCGGCAGGCCTTAAGAAAGCATAGGGCAGCCGCAAAAGGAGAGTTTATGTCTGAAAATAACCTGTTCGATATGTTCAAGGACGAGTTCAGCGGAGTGGAGTTTCAGCCGCTCGTTATCAAGAACGATAAGGACGGCGAGTACTTAAGGATCATAAGAGAAGAGAGAGAAAAGAATCTTTCTCCGTTCGCTTTCAGGACAGCGGACACCAGAGGCAGACTTAAACCTGAAGAACCTTGCATCATAAGAACGGCTTTTGAGCGTGACATGGGAAGGATAATCTTTTCCCAGTCATTCAGAAGACTCCGCCATAAGACACAGGTATTCTTCAATCCTTTGAACGACCACATCTGCTCCAGGATCGAGCACGTTATCTACGTTAACTACATCGCAACTATCATCGGAAGGGCGCTTAACCTTAACACCGATCTTATCCAGGCTATCGCCATGGGACATGATATCGGTCATGCACCTTTCGGACATTCCGGAGAGAGGGCTTTGGATAAGTGCATGAGAAGTGTCGATCCGGAAGCCTTTTTCGAGCATGAGCAGCAGAGCCTTCGTGTACTGGATGTTCTCGAGGAACATTCCAAGGGCAACTACGGACTCAACATCTCCTTTGAGGTCAGGGACGGTATCGTATCGCACTGCGGAGAGACATATGACGAGAGATCTCTGACTCCTAAGCGAGACAAAACGACGGAGTCCATCGTCAATAAAGGGAAGAAGGACAGGACTGCGCCGGCTACTTTGGAAGGCTGCGTAGTAAGATTTGCGGATAAGATCGCCTATGTCGGACGTGACATGGAGGATGCCCTGAGGGCAGGATTTATCAATAACGAATATCTGCCGAGCGAAGTCAAGAACCGCCTGGGCAATACCAATGCGGAGGTCATCAACACTCTCGTCGGTGACATCATCCATAACTCTCTTGATAAGGATGAGATAAGGATGTCCGATGCGACTTTTGAAGCGATGAACGAGTTCCTTAAAAGGAACGTGGAACAGATCTATCTGTCCAAGAAGATAATGACTTATGAGAAGAGCGTAACTACCACGGTAGAGGCACTTTTCGAGGCCTTCATGGAGGCTTCGGAAGATATAGAGAAATCACTTATGTCCACATCGAAGGTCATTCGTGATTTCGCGAACTTCATAGTGGAACATCCTGACAAGGATGCGACAAATCTTAGAAAGACTGCTGACTACATCTCGGGTATGACGGATACATTCTGCACCCAGTGTTTTGAACAGCTTTTCAGAATATAAGCGGAGGAATAAGATGAGCGACCAATACGGTTTTTTCGCGATGCTGGACCGCATGCAGTACATCAACAGATGGGGACTGATGAGAAACAGCAGGACAGAGAATATCAAAGAGCACAGTTTTGACGTGGCTATAATCGCCCACGCACTTACTCTTATCCATAACGATATCGGAGAAGGCATGAAGCTTGACCCTTACAAGGTTCAGTCCTATGCGATCTATCACGACTGCACGGAGATAATTACCGGAGATCTGCCTACCCCGATCAAGTATAAAAATGACATAATAAAGAAGGCGTACAAAGAAGTGGAGCAGGAAGCTGCGGAGACTTTGTCCGGACTTCTTCCTGATTTCATGCAGGATGAATATCTGGAACTTCTGGCGCCTGATACCGACAGTGATGAAGGCAGGCTCACCCATAAGCTGGTGAAAGCAGCCGACCGCATCTCCGCGTACCTTAAGTGCGTATCCGAAGAGAACTTCGGCAATAAGGAATTCGTAAGCGCGAAGGAAGAGATCGGCAGGACCATCAAGGCCATCGGTCTTCCTGAAGTCGACTACTTCATGGAGAAGTTCGTTCCAGCATACGGAATGACATTGGACGAGATCAGTAAGTAAGAAGGATAGATGAATTGAAGAAACATAACAGTTTAGGTTACATGCTGGCATCGATGATCACGCTTTTCATAGCGCTGGCGGCAGCCTGCATATTTATGATACTCCTGAAGCCCCAGACTCCGAAGAGTCTCAGCGGCGAAGGTGAAGACATAATCAGGAGGACCATCGAGATTACCTCAACGGGCGCGTCCGAAGACGACATCATCCGTAAGGTCGGTGCGGGTTCCGTAAGCGTCGGCGACTATGTTGCCACTTCCTTCACAGGTTCCATCTATCTTCTTCAGGACAAGGATGATCAGGCCTTCGCATCCGATCTGTCATACGCCCTCTACGGTGACAGTTCCAAAGAAGCCGACATCAAATCCGATCTTGATTCCTATTCTCGAAAATACGTGATCGACAAATACGCCGTAGACATCGATGAAGACTACGGTCTTTCAAACGAACTCACCGACTCAAAGGGCAGCAGGATCAATTCCTGTGAGATCACAAAACCGATGGACAGTGAGAGCGGCTACACGATCGGCATCAGACAGGTAGAAGGTATCTGCGATATCGACGGTAAAGAAGTAAGAACAGACTTCTACGTTGACGGTACCATCTATCAGGCAACCATCAAATACGACGAAGAAGGAAGCAACAACTTCAAGGTTTCATGGGATACATCAGGAGTCGAAGAAGGACTTCACGAAGTCAAGCTCCTTCTAAGATCATCCGACGGCCGCGGCTTTATAGCGGCAGGCGGAACAGTCCTGATCCCTCACTGCATGCAGATCTCCAATAACGGAGTCTCGAACGGAACCATCAGTCCGGAAAACAGCGATTCATGGTATGCATTGTTCGTCGAAGAAGGCGACTGCTACGTTAACTTCGTAGAGATCTCCGATGATATAGAAGTAAGCCTTTATGACATCTACGGAAATCCTATCGGAACCAACGACATGAAGGATTCAGAATACGAGGTATTGAGAGGCAAGAGTCAGGATATCCCTGCTATCGAAGAAGATACAGGTATCGACGGACTTACCAGCGTCTACTATGTACACGTTGCCAGAGCTCTCGAATACGGTCAGTTGGAAGATGATCCGAGCCACGGCGAGATTTCCTATAAGATGGTTCAGTCACCTAACGTAGTTAAGTATGACGGACAATACTACGCAGCACCGGGCAACACCATGGCACTTCCTGCAGCTATTCCAATCAGCGGCAAGGATACAGACATAGCTTCCCAGGAGATCACTCTCGTTGATTTAAGCGGCAACTCAATAACAAAGACGGTCGGAGAAGTTACTTTCCTTCCGATCAACGGATTCCTGAACGAATTCGTTGTTAAGGACTTCAGCACGGGTGAAGAACTCAATCTTTGTCCTGCATTTGACAGCGTGGATCAGTTCTACGGTTTCTACTGTAACGGCAAGCCGAGCACCATTTCCGTTGATGCAATCGCTCTGGAAGGTTATGCCGCGAATATCACTGTAACGGGATCTTCGCCTATCGGAAATACCAGCGTGGAACTCGGACAGAGCATCGCTCTCGTTCCGGGAGAGAATACCATCGAAGTTAACGTTGAATCTTTTGCGGGATACACGAGAACATATACACTCTATATCCTTAACGGTGAGGATAAGGACGGATTTAAATCAGGAACTCTGAACAGATTCCCTGAGTCCTACTATAGCGGACTTTGGATGCTCCACTGTCTGCATCCGGACTACGTATTTAAGGCTTACAATACGGGACTTGATTACTACACGGTCCTCGATAATGAAGATAATGCGGACAGAAGCCTCGCGAGCAACTACTCGCATCCTGGCTGGGTCGTAAGCAGCAGTCCTGTATACGACGGCGGCGGTTGGATGACTGCCAAGTACGATGTAGTCAACTACTTCCTCGATCCGCGTAACTTCCTGTCACCGCGTGATATCTTCCAGTTTGAACTCCTGTCTTTCGAGCCTTCGGCTCAGACCATAGACGGTGTTAAATCCATGGTCGAGGGAAGCTTCATGGACGATGATTCCATAGACTATGCGAACATAATCTACGAGGCAGGTCAGACTGCCAACGTTTCACCGTATTTCCTCGCGAGCCGAATACTGCAGGAGATGGGCTACGGCGGACAGTCACTTCTTTGTCACGGAACACTTCCGGGATATGAAGGCTACTACAACTTCTACAATATCGGTTCGACACCTGATCCGAGCATCGAGAACGGCGCGCTCATCAACGGTGCCAAGTACGCGATGTGGGGTAAGGATCCTGACGGCCAGCAGATCACTGATGAGGAGAGGGAGCTCATGCTTCCGTGGGATTCGGTAGAAAAGGCAATCTCCGGAGGAGCTTTGTGGATCGCTTCCAGATATACGACTGCCGGACAGGACACTCTGTACTTCCAGAAGTTTGATGTTATCGATAATGATGACGGATTATATGAGCACCAGTACGCTCAGAACATCTCCATGGCTTACACCGAGGGACACAGATATTTTGAAAGCTATGCTTCCATAGGAATGCTGGATCAGTCATTCGTATTCGTGATCCCGGTCTATGACAACATGCCGGCGGAATACGGTTATCTGCCTGATCCGGGCTAAAATATCCTCCATGATATAATGTAGGCATTGGACATTAATCTAAAGTAAACTTTTTCGGACAGGAGAGGAACATGCGTAAGACTTTGGCACTTATACTAACCACGGTTTTATTGGTTGTCTTTCTTGTGCCTTCCGCGAAAACTCTCGCCATCGAAGATATCTACGTCTACATGAGCACGTCCCAGGAGACGGTCAATCTCGGAGACATCCTCGAGATCAAGATCATGGCTGAGAGAATGCCTCACGTAGTAAGTTTTAAGAATCTGGACGTTTCTTATGACAAGGTCCAGCTCTCATATATGTCTGCCGTAACTTCAACCGATCTTCCTGAGACCTTTACGGTATCAGCTGCCAACGATTCCAACGTCGGCGTCGTTGCCGTCAACGGAAAAGATGAGTCGGTAGAAGATTACATCAACGAACATAAGACCAGTACGGAAGACGGCGAAGAGTTTGACGAGGACTACGAAGATATCTCTTTTAACTCATCGGATGCAGTCGAACTCTGTACTCTTAAATTCCGTGTCGTAAGTGCCGCCTACGAGAAGGTCAACTTCGTTCTCTCGGCTGAGACAACATTTTCGAACAGCCTCGGAGAGAGCATCGGAAGTTATACGGCCGACTACTTTACGATCCCGATCACTACCGACGTTTCCAAGGATTCATCACTGGATATGATCAAGATCAACGGCAAGCCGATCCCGGGTTTTAAGAGAGATTCTCTGGAGTATGCATATACGGTAGATAAGAATACCAGTGTTATCGATTTCGAATGCGAGCCGGGAAACAGCTTCGCGACTTTTGAAGTCACAGGTACGGATCTGACATTCGGTGATAACACTTTCTATATTGATGTAACGGCTCAGGACGGTGTCACTACCACCCGCTACAAGATCGTTATCAACAGGCCTTCGCAGGTTACTGAGGGTGCGGCGGGCTTCCTGGATAACAAGGGACAGATGTTCACCTTCGTTAATATTCCGGACGATGCGATAATCCCTGAAGGTTTCAGAAAATCCAGCATCAACATCAACGGATTTGATGTCCAGTGCTACGTGACTGACGGTATGACCCAGGTCCTCATCTATGTCCTCGACAGCGAAGGTGAGAGCGGATTCAGGGTATATTATCCGGATCTAAACAAGGTCATCAATTATAGCAGCACGAATACCATCATCAAGAAGAGTTCCCTCTACACGGTCAAGGATATACCGCCGGATGTTAAGGTTCCGAAGGGCTTTACCGAGATCCAGTTCATCTGTGATTCCAAGCAGTACCCTGGTTACGTAAACGCAGCAGGCGTTGTCATCTGTTACCTGGAGACCGAGAAGGGCGTCAGGGGCTTCTACAGATATGACTTTGACACTCAGTCCTTCACCAAGTACGAGGTAAAGGAAGACACGGACGCGCTCTACAAGGGCCTGTTCAACTTCTGCCTCGGTGTTGCGATTTTCGAGGCTATTGCTATAATCGTTATCGTCTACGTAGTTAGAAGATTCCGTAAGGAAAGGGTCAATCCGAGACCACGAAGGGTATAACATGGAATTAGTAAAGATCATCAAAGGCGGTGACGATCTCACCCCTAAGCAGCAAAAGACCAGAGAGATCATAATGTATCTTATCTGCGGCGGTCTGACCACCGTAGTAAATATCTTAAGTTTCGCGATCTTCGAGTATTTCGTAAAAGCGCAGTGCAACGTCAAGATCTTCAAGTGGGAGTTCGACCTTCTGGTCCTTCTTAACCAGACCATCGCATGGGTCCTCGCAGTCATCGTTGCATTCGTGACAAACAGGATATTCGTATTCCGCTCCAACGGCAGCGTCATCGGCGAATTCCTGAAGTTCGTCGCATCCCGAATCGCCACATTCTTTATATTCGAGCTCGGTACATTTGCTCTTTTTGTCATGCTCGTCGAAAACGTCATGGGCGTCCCGCAGGAGACGGTCTTCTTCACCATATTCGGGTATGACGTCACCTGTCTTTTCACGATCAAGATCATAAACTCCATCCTGGTCGTTATCGTAAACTATATCTTAAGTAAGCTCTTTATCTT
>CADCQX010000128.1 GCA_902803695.1 Oscillospiraceae bacterium | reverse complement strand
TTGATAAGGTTTATCCGTTATTCATAGCTAATACGGCTATGGAAAATGACATTACATATCCATGGTGGTTATGGATAGTCCTGTTTGTGACCGTTATGAGTGTATATTACGTAATAAGTTCGATCCTTATGGGTAAGATCAAGCGGATAGAACCTGCAGAAATATTGAAGAATAGAGAATAATACGGGAAGAATCATTATTGGTTTCAAGTGTTCCGGAACTTTACCGCCGATATTATTCAATGATATTAGTCCTGATTGGTCAGAAATGGCTTTTCAGGACTTTTTCTATGATATAATCTGTATGCTTTAAATATGCATCTGATGAAAGGTTATACGGATCATAGTATTCGTTGAAGATAGAATGAAGATTTGTGTTTTGTTTCCGGGATTAGGTTATACTACTGAACTGCCGTTGTTATATTATTCAGGCAAGATGACGTTGAAACTCGGATATGAACTGGTCAGATTGAATTATCATGACTTGCCGGGGAATGTTAAAGGCAACAGGGAAAAGATGCTTGAAACATTCAATATCGCTTCTGCGCAGGTAGCTGATCAACTGAAGGATATTGATTGGGATAAGTATGATGAGATCCTGTTTATAGGTAAGAGTATTGGTACAGCTGTTGCAGCTAATTACGGAAAGGTAATGGGACTTAAAGTCTCTTACGTTTTCCTTACTCCTCTTGTTGAGACGTTTTTATACACCACACCGTCAACTGGAATTGCATTCCATGGTAATGCCGATCCGTGGGCTGAAACAGACAAACTTATCAAAGTGTGCAATGAAAATGATACTCCGGTACATATTTATGAAGGGGCTAATCATTCTCTGGAAACAGGAAATATCGTAAGGGATATAGAGATAGCTTCTGATGTGATGAAGAAGATTCAGGATTATATTCTGTAAGTATTCAATTAAATGTTCCTTTATCCGTACATGGTATAATATCCGTTAAACGGGGGAGTATTAGCAACGATGAATGATTCATGGCTCAAAACTTTGAAGTCTGCGAATTTTCTGGCCGGTAAGGCGAGAACAGAGGCTGAGATCAAAAGACATCGTAAACGTGCCGATATGGCAAGTCGCTTTGCGACGCCAAAAAGAGATGTGAATCGTAAGAGATTTCGTCTCGATGATCTTCTCTGTGAAGAGGTCAAACCCGTTTCTTCGTACAATCCTGATTATGTGATTCTGTACTGCCACGGTGGCGGATATATCAGTGGTGGGATAGACTATGCGGGGAATCTTGCTGTTAAGCTTGCTATGGCTACCGGATTCACGGTTTATTCATTCGCATATCGATTGGCGCCTGAACATCCATATCCTGCGGCATCAGAGGATGTGGATCATATATGGGAGCATATTGTCTCAAACGTTGCTGAGGCTGATCATGTGTTTTTAGCGGGTGACTCGGCCGGTGGTAATATGGCTCTTTGTCTGACACAAAGACTTCTGGCAGAAGGTAAGCCCGTGCCAAAAGAACTTATTTTGTTCAGCCCGTGGACAGATATGACCTTAACATCGGAGTCCTATGAAATAAATAAGGACATTGATCCAATCCTTTCAAAGGAGTTTGTGTATAATTCCGCCAAGGCATATTTGGGTGACAATGATCCGGCTGATGCGACTTTCAGTCCGCTGTTTGGTAGTTTTGAGAATTTTCCTCCTGTCTTTATTATGGCCGGGAGAAACGGTATCTTAATAGATGACAGTATTAAACTAAAGGAACGGATAGAACAAGCCGGAGGAACGGCAGAACTTGACATTGAAGAGAAAGGATGGCATGTGTATCAGCTGATGCCCGGTTCAATGACCCGAGAGGCGATGAATCGGTTGGCGGAACATGTGTCGTATGCAATAAGTGGGAAGCGCTAATTGGTACAAGATTGATAACGTGTCCAAAGTTTTTCTGGCTACAGTCGGAAAAAGGGATACCAGGTCGTTTCGTCTCAGCTGCACGCTGAAAGAGAATATTGATCCTGATCTTTTGCAGCAGGCGGTACTATCGGCGATCGAAGATCGTCCGCAGGTACAGGTTAGGATTCGACGCGGATTCTTCTGGCATTACATGGAGGATACCGACCTTATGCCGGTGGTTAAGCAGGAGGATGATCGAATCTGTCCTCTCCTTTATGTACCGTCAAAGACCATGCTTCACTATCAGGTGACATATTTCGGGAATAGGATCAATCTTGATATTTCCCATGTTTTGGCAGACGGAACAGGCGCTATGGAATTTTTAAATATCATCGTGCTTGATTATCTCAGGAGGAAGTACCCTGATGAACTTTCTGATGTGACAATCCACTCAGGTGCATCCGAGGGTGATCTTAGCCAGGATAGTTACCGTCAGTTTTTCGGAAGCAAGAATCTGTCTCATGGGCCTGCTCGAAAAAAGGCTTTTCAGCTGGGAGGCCTGAAGCTTCCTTATCATCAGCTGCAGTTTTTCGAGATTAAAATGCCGACATCTCAAATTCTGCCAAGAGCCAAGGAATTGAAAGTGTCTCTGACAAGCTACTTGGGAGCACTTTGGATGCTTTCGATCCGCGATGAGATGCCACCCAGAAAACGCAATCTCCCGGTAACCATATCCCTTCCTGTAAATCTTCGAAATTATTATCCATCAAAGACGGCTCGTAATTTCTTCAATAGTGTAAATGTGACTCATACTTTTGATAGTGATATAACGATAGAAGAATTGTCTAAAGAATTTGACGCGACACTTAAGAGTCAATTGACTGAGGAAAATGTCAAAAAGCAGATGGACAGTTTCGAGACCATGGAGTACGTTGCTTTTGTCAGGGTGGTACCTTTATTTATCAAACAATTGGTAGTTCGATATTTTACGAAAAAATCGAACAAAAAAGTATCCATGACTTTTTCTAACATGGGAGTACAGAAACCTCCAAAATCATTAGGTGATCTGATCGATAATTACAGTGGTTTTTGCAGTACCAACACCATCTTTTCCACTATGTTCGGCTATGATGATAACCTGACTCTCGGAGTTTCCTCCGCGTATATGAATACCGGTGTGGTGAAGAATTTTGTCAGATCACTTTCTGAGTCAGGAATAGACATCACCGTATGTGCAACGGAGGTGATCAAATGAGACGATGCCCTTATTGCAAGATCGAGATCGCAGGAGATAACGTCAAATGTCCGTTGTGCCAAAGTAAGTTGATGGGGACAGGCGAGGAGCCTTGTTATCCGAAGTTTGAAGCTAAGAAAAAAAGATCGGTCTTTTATAAGAGTCAGCTGTTGGCAGCCTGGGTTCTGTTGATCGTCGGTCTCGGTCTTGATTTCCTTGTCGGAATACAGTTACCTGGTTATTCGGATCTTCATTGGAGCCTGCTTCTTGCAATGTGGCTCTTGGTGGTCGAGTTCGGCATTATGAGACAATTTAAGCCCGGAACGGGATCGGCAGGAAAGGTTACCAAACTTGTGATGCTCACGATTGTTATGTGGTGTATTACCGCGTACTTCTTAGGTTTTATGAAGATTACGATCGATCTGGTGGTTCCATGTGCGCTGGCGGCTACGATAGTAGCGAATTTCGTGCTCGCCTTTATAGATAAAAACGGTAATACGATGTCATATCTTCTCTCTGGAATGTTCATCGGTGTTGTTCCGAGTGTAATCTGTTATTTCGTGATGGATAAAATGCCTCTGGCCTGGGTAATCTGTCTGATGGTATGTGTCGTTCTCTTCATTGGTGCTGTTATATTTAAGGGAAGAGCCGTAGCTGCGGAATTTCAAAGACGGTTCCACTTGTAGAAAATAGACAGGGTATATCTCATAGGGATATGATCGATCTTAATAGAGTGAACATTCCCGGATTCGATGTAAGAGAATTCTATGTTGAACTCGTCAGCGGTCTGAAATCCCGCGGGTTGTGAGATTACGAACAAGAGAAGTAGAGAAGTTTATTGTACTGATAATTCTTCGGTCTCAGCATCTAGACCTAATCTGCACTTGCGGATAAAAGCGCGAATGAAGGCTATAGGTGCTACCAAAACATCCAGACAATATATAAAACCGCACAACGTATATAATACTTGCTCACCTGTAGTTATAAATTTCTTTTTGCGCATTTCCGAATAGACAGCGATAGAACAGATACCGGTAAGGAAAATACTTATCAGATCTATGATTGCCAATACTATGGTTATTGGTATAGTGATGATGCCAAAGATGGCTGCAAATGCAACGTAGAAGATGATAACGTAAAACGGGATCTGGACGAATCTCATTATCATCTGACACTTGGCATGGCCGTAAACCTTTTTCTCTGTATATTTCTTTCCGTTCTTAACGCCCATTATTACACCTACAATCGTGACGAGCAGCATAATAACTTCGAATACGAGGATCAGGAACAAAGATGGGAACAGATACATACCATAAAATGTATTCCACCATCTGAATCTGTCCATAAAGCCATTCAGGATCAAGGGAACCGCAATATCACTTACGATCAGGATCACAAAAAGTGAATCCAGAACGATTATCTTTTTACTCATAATCTTTCATTCTCTTCCTTAATTCTTTCCACTGTTTCAAAGTATACTCCATTTGTTCGTTTTTGTTACCCATTTTTGCCACTTTAGGCCTGTACGAAAGATCTCACGAAGCATGGAAAAGGTAAAACAGGGAAATCTGGATGAACAGATCAATGATCTTGACGGCATGGAATTCGGATACATAGAAGAAAGTTTTAACTCAATGGTAGCGAACCTCAAGCGTGCCAGAGAACTCGAGAACGACACAAATGAGAAAAACAGGATACTTTACGCTGAGATTGCCCACGACTTAAAAACGCCGATGACCATGATCATGGGCTACGCTAGGCTAATAAAGGAAGGCGATCTCGATGAAGCTTCCAAGGAACGATACCTGGATACGATAATCGAGCAGACGGGAAACGCCAATTCATTACTCGAAGATATGCTCGAATATGCCAAACTCGGAAGCACCGAATATAAGCTGACGCGTGAAGACGGCGACATCGCTGAGCTCCTCCGCCAGGTCACGGCCGACAGCTTCCCCGAACTCGAGAAAAAGAATATGACAGTCGACGTGAACATCCTTAAGGACCACGTCATCTGCTTATTCGATCCGACACAGATGAAACGGGTTTTCGCGAACCTCATCGGCAATGCGATAAAGCATAATCCGGACGGCATCAACAACATCATCTCCCTCGATGACAGAAGGCCTGAGGGGGACGGGATCGAGATACTTGTCTCTGATAACGGACCTGTGATCAGTGATGAGTTGCAGGCGGGGCTTTTCGAGCCATTCAGAACAGGCGATGATTCCAGAAAGACCGGCAACGGCAGCGGCCTGGGCCTATCGGTATCGCGTAAGAT
>CADCQX010000127.1 GCA_902803695.1 Oscillospiraceae bacterium | reverse complement strand
TTATTTCAAGATGTATCAAGAGGCAAATGGTGTAGCTACACCTCAGGATATCCTTCCGGATTCAACCTATAAGCCGGCTGACTACGAGGGCGATCCGTACTTTAAGTTGGAATATTATGATTATGAGGTTTATGTTCCGCTCACAATGACATCAGGAACGGTAACAATCGATCTTAACGGTAATAGTGTATATCTTGGATGCGAAGGTGGAATCCTCAATCTCGGTGGAACGGCAAAATACGTTTTCATAAATACCTCAGACAGTCCTTCATCGATAGTTTATGGAAGTTCTGTTCCTGCACGTGATGGAGACGGCGGATTGATCAGTGTTGCTTCCGGGGCAACTCTTACTATTGATAATGTTAATCTTGAAAATGGTTCTGCTAAAAATGGTGGCGCTATCAGTGCCATTGGCGGAGCGAATGTAACACTCAGCAATTGTTCTATAAACGGTTGTAAGACCGAAGGTACTGCTGTCTCTGCTATAAATGGTGGCGCCATTAGTGCCGTAGGTGGAGCGAATGTAACACTTAGCAATTGTTCTATAACCGGATGTAAAACCAGTGGTAATGGATATGCTGTCTATGCCGGCGGATCTTCAACAGTTACTATGAACGATGTATCTATCACAGGCAACGTTGGAAACACAGCTGATGCTATTGGAGCTCTGTATTCCAACGGGACTTCCTTAACATTGGGCGGGAAGATGGTTGTAAGTGATAACAGTAATAGCTGGCTCTATGAAGGAATGAATCTTTGGATTGAAGGAACAAATCCTGTGTTTGTAAGTTCTAATTCTACCGGTACAGATGTTAAGCTGACATGTGCCGATATGTCCGAAGGAAAACAGGCCTTGATAGCACAAAATTCTGCTTCATTAACCGGTTATGCATGTGATAGTTTTCTAAGTTTTAGCATTGACAGTTCGGGAACGATACAGCCTGTAGTCAATCGCGGTAAGGCAACTCTGGACGGAATGCAACTCGTTTTGGAAGGAAGTTCGGTGAAGATTTTCTTCTATATTACATTGTCAGAGGAGGCATATGAGAGAAGCTGGGATATTCTCATCGACTCTAAGTCACCTTCTCTAAGTGATGGTGAGGGCCCAAGGCAATTCATCGCTAAGAAGGTAATCGACTATTCTCACTTGACTGACGAGATAAACATCTCAGTTTTGGTAAATGATGTTGATATCTTTGAACAACCTGATGCTCCTATCACAGCTCAGTCATATGCGAAGGCAATCTTAAGTAGCAGCGAGTACTCTCAAGATGCCAAAAATGTTGCTAAGGCTATGCTTAACTACGGAACATATGCTCAGGGATACTTTAATGTAAATGTTAGTAATCCTGCTAACAGTGTTTTGACTGAAAGCCAGAGGGCAGAGGCATTCCTGGATGAGAGCGTATACAAGGCTCTTACATCTTCCATGGAGATAACGGAAACTTCGACAGATGTAACCTACTACGGTACAAGTCTTCGTATGGAAAATGACGGGACACTTACCATGAAGCACTATATCAAGGTTGCCGATGGATTTAGTACTAAACTAGGGTTTATGTCTGGTAGCAGTAGCAAAGTTAGGGATCTTGATTCGAATCAAAATCCTAAGTTCTTCTCATTGACTTGGGATGGTAACTTCGGAATCCACAAACTTGATACGGCAGTTGATCTGACGATCTGTGACACAGAACGGAATTCATATGTGACGATCAAGTATTCGGGTCTGGACTATGTCTACATGGCCTATAACTACGGAACACCTGAGCTTCAGGAATACGTCAAGGCTCTGTATAAGTACTATACGGTGCTCAGCAGTGTAGGGGGAGGTGTACTCTGATATGAAGAACATGCCATATAACGCGCCTGAGATCGACATTATCAAGTTTGATTTTGATGATGAAGACATCATTGATACGAGTACTCCTGTTCAGGAAACTTACGAGTTCCCGATCGTGACCCGTCCGGGCAACTAAAAAGACGATATAATACCGGTCAGCGTAGTGCTGGCCGGTTTTTCGTTGCGCTTTTTTCAAGTGGAAGAAAAAATCCTTTCCTTATGTGGTACAATCTAGGGAGCTTCTCAAGGAGGAAGAATTATGGATATCAACAATCAGGCGGCAAAACTCAACCGCTTTACTATGTTAATCAAGGAAATCAGTTCTTACGGATCACAGACAGGCATCAAGGGTAAGCCTTTCGGTGAGTATAGTGATGCCGACGAACTTTTCATAAGCAAATCAAATATGCCGGTGGTAAAGATCAAGCCTTCTTTTTCGAAAAAGGAAGGAGATATGCTCGAGATAATCATCGACGGCGACTACCTCCCGGACAACGCGATCAATGCTGTTGTTACGAATATCGAGCCGCAGGCGGCTGTTGACGTCAACAAGCCGATCGAGAATCCGTTCCTTTTGGCACTGGCACGTGAATACAAGGACAACTACAAGGACAGGGAATACACAAACGAGTTCTGCTACAACCTGGTTCACGCCAAGTATGTGGTACCTGTTGTCTCAGACGAGCTCGGTACCGAGAGCGGTGCTGTTAAGAAGGGCACACAGGTCGGCTTCCCGATGCTGAACATCAACGGTTCCGACAAGAAGGTGCTGCCGACATTTACCGACTGGGGCGCTTTCTCCAAGTGGACTGCTTTTACAAAGCAGAAGGGACCTGTTAAGGTTCTCGTCCTCAAGTTTGATGATATTGCAGACATCGCTTCACAGAGCGGCGAAGGCTTCGTTATCAACCCGTTCTCTGAGCCTGTTCCGGTTCCGCCTCAGTTTATCGAGAGCATCAGGAATTCCGAAGGCTACAAGAGCGAGAAGAACGTTACAAAGCGTACTATCAAGCAGGATACGACCGTCAAGATCGGCACCATGAAGGAGACCGAGAAGACACGTCTCGTTAAGGAAGCTCTTACAGATCTCGGCAAGAGAAACGATCTCATCAAGGAGATCTACCTGTTCGCGAAGCAGGAGAACAACGAAGAGGCAAACATCATCGCTGTTTTCGACCTTGACTTCAGCGTAACAGAGGACGAGCGCAAGAAGATCTTTGACGAAGCTTACAGAGTAATCGTTCCTTGCCTCGGCAGAGAGATGAAGGTCGAGTTCGCCATGAAGGCGCCGACATTTATCAAGATCTGCTCTAACTACGAACCATTCTACAAGGCGTAAGCAACACATGATCAGGTTATTCAATGAGTTTGTACAAGATGCCGTAAATGCAGAAGATAAGGAAGAATACCGCTTCAGTTGGATCTTTCTTATCCTTATCGTCGTATCTGTCGTAACCTCACTCGTTGACTATCTGACCGGTTACATAATGCTATTCTGGGTTACGCTGTGCTTTGCTCTCCTTTGTGCACTGGACTACGCACTTTGCAGGATCAGCAAGCGCGGCGTGAGACTCTCGTCATGGTTGTTCGGCATTGAACTTGTGACTTTGTTCACGTTCTTTATCTACTCCGGATTTCCTGAGGGAGTCAGTGTCATATGGATCTGCGTACTGCCCGCGTGCAGCCTGTTTCTGTACAAGCGCAGGTTCGCGATCCCGATCACTGCGATCATGTTCGCCATCATAATCTTTTTCATGTGGACCCCTTGGGGATATAACATGCTCAGATTCCACTACAGCGATTCACTGAGGATCAGATTCCCGCTTATCTATCTGACGTTCTTTCTTATTGCACTGCTTTTGGAGTCGATCAGACAGGGCCTTTACAAAGAGGTCAAGCGTACCAAGACCGAGTATGAGTATCTCTACTATCATGATGAGCTGACCGGTGCCATCAACCGCCGCGGTTTTAATGACCTGGTGGAAAGAACCCTAGGTGACGAGAGTGTCGAGAGAGTTACTCTCCTCGTGCTCGATATCGATCATTTCAAAAAGATCAACGATACATACGGCCATCTCAAAGGAGATGTCATCCTTAAGGAACTCTCTGATTTCCTGCGCAAGAACACATCTGCTTCCATCTCACGCTGGGGTGGTGAAGAGTTTGCGATCCTTGCCACAGACGACAGCCTTAATGAGAAGAATGTCAATAAGCTTTTGCGTCACATAGAGAGTCGTGTTTTCGATAAGGGAGACAAAAAGATAAATCTGACGGTGAGCATCGGTGTTGCTTATTCTGACCGAAGTGTCGATCCTATCGCGCTTTTCAGACATGCTGACCGCTGCCTTTACGATGCAAAGAACAAGGGCCGCAACATGGTTAAGTTTTGTTACATCAACAAATGATAAAAATTTGAACACTTCTTTGCTTGTTTTTCGAGCTCGAAAAATATAAAATAAATAGGCGAATGGAAATGTTGCCGTTCGCATTTTTTATGCAAAAAAACGCGGGCGAGTATGGTTAAGGAAGGTTTGTTATGTACAAGATCGGTTTTGACAATGACAAGTATCTTGAGATGCAGTCATCTCACATCCTCGAGAGGATCAACGAGTTCGGAGGTAAGCTCTATCTGGAGTTCGGAGGCAAGTTGTTCGACGATTTCCACGCATC
>CADCQX010000126.1 GCA_902803695.1 Oscillospiraceae bacterium | reverse complement strand
GTCGAGGGCCTTACCCTGATACTTAATGAGGGCAGGATCGGCGTTAACTATTATGTCAGCGGCGTGGATTCTTCAGCTACGATGACATTTACCGTAATGGGCAATGATCAGTCAGCAACAGCAGTTTACGATCAAGACAGAGATCTATATTACTTCACATGTCTTATCAATGCACCTGAGATGACTGAGAAGATCACTCCTGTTTTGGCATATAATTCTGCAACATACCACTTCAAGGAAACGACCGTCAAGGCGTATGGAGATTATATCCTTGCAAATCCGAGCCAGTTCCCTGGTGCTGAGAATCTTGTTAATAAGTTGCTTGCTTATGGCGCATATAGCCAGAAACTCTTCAACGTGAATACGGATGATCTGGCTTATAATGTTCCTGATACATATGTGGACATCGTTAACCAGTTCTCTGCAACATCTTCGGCTACACCGCTTAATGAGGCAGAATTCACAGGACTTACATATGTTGGTGCGAGCCTTGTCCTTAAGTCAGAGACAACGTTCAAGCTTTATTTCAAGGTAGGTTCCGGACATGACATCAGCGAGTTTACGCTTTCTGACGGATATACGTTCGAGCAGAACGGATCATATTACTGCATCAGATTTGCGGATATGGATGTAACAAAGCTCCTCGACCCTATAGAGTTTTCGATAAACGGAACGGATGTGGTGTACAGTCCGCACATTTATATCTATAATAACAAGGACAGTTCGGATGCAAATCTGGCCAATACTTTAAAGGCTTTGTTTGCTTACAGCAAGGCAGCATCCTTCTATCAAGGCTGAGAAAGGTGACGCAAATGGAAGAAAACAATAAATTGACATACATAGTTCCTGAAGCGGAGATCATCATGCTCTCGGCAGGTCCAAATGACACCAGTAATACTTATACTACTGAGCAGTATGAGACTCCTTTGGGCTGATAATATGATTTCAAAAAGCTCTCTTCGTTGTTGCGAAGGGAGCTATTATTTTCGAACATCAACAGGTACTGTGTGCTATAATCAAAAGGTATTTACCAGGGTTATGCTACGTGTAGATGACGCTTATGACGTCAGGAGGGTATTATATGAACGGCTCCGTATTGAAAGGCATCACTTCCCTAACTCTTATCTCGCTTTTGACAGGCGGCTTCTTACGAGACTTTGACCCGAATGATCTGCCGTTCTCGGCTTCCAATACAATTAATCTGCATGGCAGCGAATATGTCCTTCAGGAAGATCTGACTACAGATACTACTTTCCTGGAAGTAAGTGCATTCGACCTTAACGGATATACATTAACGTTCACCGGTACTGATAATCCTCTGCTTTACGTAGAGAGTACTGACCTGACTATCAGGGACAGCAGCGAAGGAAAGACAGGTAAGATCTATTCACAGAACGGTGCCACGATAATCGATGGAAGGAGCAGTACTGATACTGCAAAGATAACCATTGAGAGCGGATCGATCCAGGGTTCCGGGAATTTGGGAAGCAGTGCGATCACTGTAGGAAAAGGCGACTCCTTCTACATGAACGGCGGTACGATCTGTGATTTTAAGGCTGATAATGGTGCGGCGGTTTATGCAGAAGCATGCTGGTTCGAGATGAAAGCGGGAACTATCCGCAATTGTCAGGCAACTGAAAACGGCGGAGCTATCGCATACAGTCTGGCTATATCAGGCGGTCAGGTTGTCCCGATGTTCATGAATGGCGGATCGATCACTGAGTGTTCCGCAAAGAACGGCGGAGCTATCTACTGTGAAGGCTACCTCGCGATCTCCGGCGAGTTGACATATAATTCTGCATCCGAGAACGGTGGTGCAGTATACATTAAGGACTATGACGTTGTCGGTTATCTGAGACTGGACGGATGTTCTGTGGAATACAATACCAGTAACGGGCTAGGTGGAGGAATCTATTTCCTTCCGTCGGAAAGATTGGGAGCCCTGTCCGTCAATAATTCTGCCGTAGTTAAAGGAAATTATAATGTATCAGGATCCACACCTTCAGAAGATAATCTCTATCTGGCAGGAAGCCTCAGCACACCTTGTATCTTTGATACCATTACCGATGATTGTCACATCGGATTCAATTATGCAGGAATGAAGGACGGAGATGTATTTGCTTCTGCATTTACGATGGGCGGCATTGAGATAGGACCGGACGGTTCTGCGATCCAAACATCGATTTCCAACGGGGCAGAGGCTCCGGTATTCCTGTTCCCGGATGATCATGATTTCTATGTAGAGAAAGTCCTCGTTGGTGAGAACAGTGCTGACATGGTCATTCGTGAAGGAGAGAAGATGCGTTTTACCAGACTTGACTGTTATCTCCAAGACGGTGCTCTGGGAATGAAGATCAAGCTTTACGTTCCTTCTGATATCGATCTCGATGATGTAAGTGCAACTTTTAAGATAGGGGACAAAGAGCCTGTTTCTATCGCTCCTGTCGGAGGCAGAGACGGCAGCGGTGAGATCACTTTCTCATGTCCTATCAAAGCCAGCGAATTCACTAAGCCTGTAAGTCTGAGCGTTTCATTGGATGGTGCTCCTGAGAGAGGCGCTTCCGTGAGCGGTATAACTATTAAGAATTATGCGAGACTTCTTTATGAGAATCCGCTGAAATATACTTCCAATTCCAGCGAGAATCAAAAGCGTTTCATCGCTTCATTGATGATATATGCTTCGGCAGCTCAGCAGTATTTTAAGATTAATACCGACAATCTGGCTGACGATTTTATAAACAATGAGCTTAAGGCTGCGACCGAAGCCTATGATCTGACATCGGATCCGTTCCTCGAGGAGCAGTATTTTAACCTGAACGAGACAGAGGGATCTCCGATCCATCTCTATGGCGCCAGCATGATCTTCGAGAGTGAGATAGCGATGAAATACTATATCACTTATGATGCCGGAACCGATATCAGCAAGGTCAAGATCAATATTGACGGAACGGAGTATACTCCTACAAAAGTGTCGGGGAACTACCTCTGCGTTAAGGTATCGAACATCAAGATAGGTCTTCTCTGGCAGCCTACGCATATCGAAGCTATGTATGACGGTGTTACGACGGCGACCATGGATTATTCACCGTATACTTATCTCGTAAGGATAGCCGAGAAGACTACTGATCCGAATATGGCATACCTTTGCAAGGCAATTTATCTGTATTACCGTGCCTCACTCAATTATTTCCATTGATTGTACTCGAAAACAGTGGTAAGAATTATTAGGTGAAAAAAGAATAAAAAATTGATAAAATATCCCTCAGTAGATTACTGTAAGGGGTAAGGAGAATAAGGATGAAGAACAAAAAAGTAATAATTCCGATAGTTTCAGTTCTGGGAGTCGGTGCCATCGTGCTCGGCGTTATCCTGGGACTTAGATTCTGCTCGGATAAGACAGAGGACATCGAGGGCGGAGAGACAACCGGTTCGGTAATAACTGATGCCAACGGTGAAACAATATCGACCGGCGATTCCGAAGGTGCTGTAGTAACTGACGAGAACGGCACGGTCATCTCAAACGGCGACAGAACTGACAATTCGGTACAGTCAGGAGAATCATCTGAGTCTTCCGACGGATCGAGCGCTTCCGGCTCAACTACAACTACGACCACTTCCGGTTCAGGTTCGGGAACAGGAACGACTGAGTCTACGAAGTCAGGCGGCGGAACACCAAAGCCGACTGAGAACGTACCTCCGCCGGAAACAGAAGAAGGCGAGATCCTCATTATCGAGCCTACGACTGCTGCACCTACCAATAAGCCTAACGGCGGCAATGGCGGCAATGGCGGCAGCGGAAATAATCCGACAACTTCGCCTTCAAACGGTGGCGGCAATAACCCGACAACCTCTCCTACATCCGGTGGAAACGGTGGCGGAAATACGACACCTTCACCGACGTCTGACGACAACGGCGGAGTCATCGAGCTTCCGTTCGTACCGATCGAAGATATTGAAGGCGTAGAGGAATGATCGTATGAAACTCAATAAGGATTTTATCTATCGTAAAGTAGGATCCGACAGTGTCTTGGTACCTGTCGGCTCCTCGTCGTTTTCGGGAATGGTAAAAGGTAATGCCACTACCGGTGAACTGATCGAATGTTTGAAAGAAGATATGACTGAGGAGCAGATGGTCGACCGCCTGGTCGAGAAGTATGATGCTCCGAGAGATGTAATTGCTAACGATGTAGCGAAGGTCCTCGCGAAGTTAAGAGAGATCGGAGCTATTGAAGAATAAGTTTTTGAGAAGAATGGATTGAAGGGGGGTTATTATGAAGAAGAAATTTCTGAGTAGATTGGTTTCTGTCATTACAGCATTGACGATCCTGATGACTACAGGTGCGGTGGTCCTGGCTGATCCGGAGTCGATCACGGCCGACGGAAGGACGTATACACTGGATCCGAATGACGGCCTCTACAAATACGTGGAGCAGGGATACACTACCACGACTTACATTTATGTCAGCGCGAATATCATCCATGATAAATTTGACGATACGCTTCCGACCTATACCACGGGCGATTCGTTTTATTATGTAAACTTCTACTTTGCGGATAATGTTACTATCACACATGCTGCCACAACCCCTGACGGGTTCTACGGTACGTATGATCTTAATGGTAAAACGATCACATATGATCCTGATAAGATGAGTGCCTGTGATCCTCTGATCAGTGTTTCCGGTAAAAACTGTCTGGTTAATATCAAGAACGGAAATATCAGCTCACCTCATGGCGATCCGATAATGTACTTAGAGGGTAATGACGGCTACTCGTCTCACGGCACGTTCGCGAATATGACTGTTACAGGTTTTGAGGATACTACTAATAGAATTGGCTCTAGTGCTGTAGAAGTTGGTCCTAACGGAAAGATAAACGTAACAGACAGTTCTTGCATTAAGAATTTCGTATCTACCGGAAAGGGCGGTGCCATTAATGCATCTTCTACGACTTCGCAGATCTATTTGAGCAGCAGCTCCATAGAGAACTGTAAGGCCGAAGAAGGCGGAGCGATCTATTCTGAAGGCCAGGTCGATTTCGAAGGCAATGTATCGATCACCGGAAATACTGCTACCGTGAGAGGCGGCGGATTGTGCCTTATCGGTCCGAGCGTTTTCCTTAGCGTAAACGACAGAGGAACCCTTAAAGTAACCGGAAACTCCTGCTCCGGAAGTAATGACATCGACCAGGGCGGCGGTGGCGTATACTTCTCGAAAAATTCCACCACACACGAACGTCAGGAAAACAGGAGTTTTTCTATAAACGGTGAACTTAAGATCTTTGATAATTCCTCTACAGTAACAGGAACAAAGAAGGATCTTTATCTGAGATATGCAGGCGAAGTTTATAACTCGATCAACCTGGATTCATTCGGCATGTACTCTGATGAAGAACCGGGTGCTATTACTGTTGGTGTTTCATGCGGAACTTTGTCCGGAACGACTATGGTCGCTTATTCCGGCTCATATAGAGAAGATACTATCGATCTGAATATCTATTACGAAGACAGCAACCATATTGTTATTCCTACAGTAAAAGATCCTTCGATCTACAAGCTGGAGCTCAGTGTAGTTGACAGCAACAATGATATTCCTGTGGAAGTTCAGGGATTCTCCGTGGCGATAATGGACGGTGATTCGATCGGTGTCAGATATCATGTCTACATGCCTCAGAGCGAAGATATCGGTTCTGCTTCCAATCCTATCTGGCAGGCAAAGATCGGTCCTTCATCAGGCTACAGTCTCTTTGTCCGCGGCTCGGAAAGCAGTACGGTTAATATTGACGGATTCAAGAGAGACGGCGACTTTGTTACATTCACCTATTATGTCGACTCAACTGATATGGCTGTCCCTCTGGATTTCACATTGTACAAGAACGGAGAGAAGATCAAGACCGTAACCGGCTTCTCGGTAAAAGGTTATCTCGAATCCATCATGGAAAAGAGCAGCTCTTATTCGACTTATGTCAGAAGACTCGCAATGGGTCTTGCTAATTACGGCGGAGCAGCTCAGACATATTTCGGCTTCATGACGAACAATCTCGCTTCCGAGAAAGTCGCTTCCAATAAGTATGCTTATGAGCTCGAACTTTATGATTACCGTGTTGATTATGACAAGAGCACCTACGGTACATTCACTTATACAGATTCTGCTCAGGGCATCTCTTTCTACGGTGGTACCATTTCCTTCAAGAGTTCTCCGAAGCTCAAGCTGTACTTTAAGCTGGATGACGGAGTTGATATCAAGAATGTTGTCGTAACGGATTACTCGACAGAGGATGAGATAACCATTCATCCGGTAAGCGGCGGTAAGTATTTCTATATCACCATCGATTGCGGCATCTCCAATCTCAACAAGTTCACTGATTTTGTTCTCGAAAACAAAGCTGTCGCGAACGACTACGGCGACTATATGAACGTATGCGGATTATGGTATCTCCTGACAGTCGCTTACGACAATCAGGGCCGGTTCACCCCGAACATGAAGGCGTTGGCTCTTGCTCTTTACAGCTGCTACGTTTACTACAACTAAGCATAAGATTAAAATCTAATAACTAAACAAGCGGCATCCCGTTAAGCGGATGCCGTGTTTGCGGAAGGAACACATGACAGGAACATATAAGATCGCGGACAGGATCATATTGATCGAATCAATCTATCCGAACGTGCACGAATTTTTCAAAGGATACGAGGCCCAGGGGACACCTGACATAGTCGTCAGCATCTCTGAGCAGGATATCTTTTTCGAAAAAGGACGCACGGATGAAGGTGCCACGTTCCCTGATTTCTATCTCGAGGAACTGGCAGTCTACCGCAAGATCTGTGAGAAGATGCCTTACTTCGACTCATTCCTGTTCCACGGTTCCTGCATCTGTGTGGACGGCGATGGCTATCTCTTCGGCGCACCGAGCGGCACCGGCAAATCCACTCACGCCAAGCTCTGGTGCGACAATTTAGGCGACCGCGCCATCATGGTCAACGACGACAAGCCGATCCTCTACGTTGACGGAAACAACGTCTACGCGTACGGCACCCCTTATAACGGCAAGCACCACCGCGGCACCAACATGCGCGTCAAGCTCAAGGCCCTGTGCATCCTCCATCAGGCTCCCGACAACAAGATCGAGCCGATGGACAAGAGCGAAGCATACCCACTGATCATCGGCCAGACCTACCGCACCTTCGACCGCGAGGCTTTCATCAAGACTCTCGACCTGGTGGACAAAGTTCTGGACAACGTGAAGATCTATTCCCTCGGCTGCAATATGAAGCGCGAGGCTTTCGAAGTCTCCTTCGGCGAGATGCGTAAGTAATTGTAAACTTTGCTTCCAAACCTCCTTTAATTAGTGCAAAAGAATACTTAATCATGATAAAATCGATTTGATTTTTGTTATAAGCGTTATGAGGAGGTATGGTATGAACAAAAGACGACTATTGGCCGGCGCACTCTCATGTGTTTTGAGTTTCAGCGTTCTTTCCTTCGTTTCCTTTGGAAATCTCTTGGCTGTTGATGATGAACCCCAGACCAAGACCCTGAGAATGGGTGGAGAAGACAAAGTATTCACATATCAGACTGAAGGTATTGATGAAGGCTGGTATTCCAACGGGTACTATAGAGTTCTTACACAGGATAAGATAATTGATGGCAAGTTGCCTTCTTCAGGCAAATATGTTCTTGAAGATAACATTGAGATAAGTGACGGTGTTGTTGTTACCGGAACTCTCGAGATCGATCTCCTCGGCAAGACAATTACATACTCAAATAGTGATACTGATGAGTATATGGTTACTACTGAGTACAACTTTGTTAATTTCTTCAGTAACGTGGAGAGTGATCCGTTTGATAACATCCACGGCGGTTTCGTTTCCAAGTTCGGTGCACCTTTCCTGGATGCTACTGATGTTTCA
This sequence comes from Oscillospiraceae bacterium, assembly GCA_902803695.1. Classification (GTDB taxonomy): domain Bacteria; phylum Bacillota; class Clostridia; order Saccharofermentanales; family Saccharofermentanaceae; genus Saccharofermentans. The sequence goes on along the minus strand of CADCQX010000126.1, from coordinate 2,640 downwards.
TGTAATATCATGAATGTTGATATCGATGGAGGCAGAAAAGGCTTTAATTCCGACAGCAAGAGTGTTTTTTCCTTCTATAGTTCCGGAAATACCCTCTCTCTCATCAGTTGCACCATTACAAAATGCGCATCTGACAAAGGCGGTGCTATCCAGATAGGAGGAAAGTCCCAGTGCTCCATAAATAATTGCACGATTACGAATTGCTATGCCAACGAAGGCGGAGCGATCTATGGAGAAGGCAGAGATATATCTATCGAGAACAGCACGATAAGTAGTAACACAGCTAAGACAAACGGCGGAGCTATTGCCATCGTTAGAGATGGAGCTGTTTATCTTGACGATGGCACAAAGATTAATTACAACACTTGCGAGAATGGATTAGGCGGCGGTATCTATGTTGATAAAACAGGTTTTACGAATTGGTATACATCTGTTCAGATCAACGGTGTTGACCCGCAGGTAATCAATAACAGGGGCGTAGCCTCTGGGGGTTATATTGACAGCAATATCTATTTCGCTTCTAATGAAGCTTCCAGTTTTGTTGATATCAGTTCGGGAGCAGGCACAAGTCCAAGTTTCCAGATCGGAATCTCATTCTTTGAATTCTATAACAATGTTCCTGTTCAGGGATTCGGGGCAAAGAATGTTAATGAAGTTTCAATTATAAGTGACAATCCTACATTAAAATCTTATCGTGACAGTAGCGGCAGTATCTATTTTGTACCAAAACTCGAACAGGATTATTTTGAAGTAAAGGGAGCTAACCTCTGTCTTGATGGTAACTACATTGGCGTAGCATTCCATGTTAAGGTTGTTTCCGGTTATGACGGTTCAGATTTGAAGGGGTTCTATAATGCCGAGAGGTACAGTTCTACTCCTGTGAAAGCCGATAAGGTTGAGGAGAAAGATGGTGAGTGGCTGTTCACCTGTTATATGGGACCTATGGAGATGAGTACACCGATCACATTCTCAGTTGGAGCCTCATACAATACGTCGATTATCCTTGCGCAGGGATTTACGATCAGTAATTATGCCAAGGCTATATATAGCAATCCGTATGAGTATACAGAATACGAGAGAAATGTTGCAGCATCGTTAGTTACATTTGGAGCAGCAACACAGAAGTATTTTAACTTCCAGGCTAACAATCCGGCTGATTATTTCCTTTCAGCTGAGGACAAGGCTTTCATGAGTGAAGATGTTACATCAAAGGATTCGATATACTATAGTACTTTTAATTCTGCTAAGCCATTGGCAATGCCGGCTACAGAGAATATCCATTACTATGGTGCAAGTCTTCTTCTTGGAAGCACTCCATCTCTCAAGATGTATTTCACCTATGATGAGGGCGTAGATACGAGTCTTATCAAGTGGGGTTTCTTAGATGAGACTCCTACATTCATTCCGGGAACCAGATATTTTTATATCCTGCTCACGGATTATGAAATGTACTATGCATTTAATCTTACGGCCATAATAAATGTTTATTATGGTGATACATGCTATTCATTCAGTTATGCCCCTGCCAACTATCTTTATAATGCGTTGGTTTCACCGAAAGCTACTGATAGTCTGAAAGAACTTGCTAATGCTATGTTTATATATAACTATCATGTATGTAAGAATGTATATGGATTTTGAGGTGAGCAGTATATGAAAAGCGATAGAATGATTTATAGTACACCTGAAATAGACATTATCAGACTTTCGAGCGGTGGAGATATTCTTATCAACAGTCAGACCGATAAGAATGGCGACGGAATACCTGATGAGTATCAGTCTCCGGAAGAGTTGGGTGTTCTTTAAGAAAATATAACAATGAATTGTTTGACGGCGCTGAGTATTCGGCGCCGTTTTTTCGCAAGGTGAAGGAAGAGAAGAAATGATATAATCGTTGTATATTGTTTTCGCGGAGAGGCAGATGAAGATAGAGAGCCTGGAGACAATTAAAAAGAAGCGCAAGGATGGCACTTTCGGTGAGATGTTTGACGACTGGAAGTGGATATTCTCGTATTCGTCGCATTATAAGGGACGGATCCTGCTCTATACCGTGCTTGGACTCCTGAGCAGTTCCCTGGGTCTCGTGTCGTCTATCGCGAGCAAATTCCTTATCGACGTTATCGTGGGCAGAAAGACCGACAAGCTGTGGCTGGCGGCGCTGATCACGGTGGGTGGCGCGCTGGCGTCACTCCTTCTGCATAACCTCATGAGCCGCGTGACCCTGAAGCTCGAGGTCGACATGACGAATGTGGTGAGGAAGGATGTTTTCGATAAGGTCATGAAGGCGAAGTGGCAGTCGCTGAATGCCTTCCCAAGCGGCGACATACTGAACAGGTTCCACGGCGATATCGGCAATGTGGCCGGCAACGCCATCAACTGGATCCCGACTTTTATCATTTCCGTCTATAGCTTTATCGCGACGTTTATCGTCATTTTCTACTATAGCCCGGTGATGGCCCTGATCGCGCTGTCATCTGCGCCGATTCTCCTTCTTGCGGGTAAATACTTGGTCAAGAAGCAGCGCGAGTACCAGAACAGCGTGATGAAGTCCACCAGCGCGCTTTACTCCTACGAGTCGGAGGCGCTCTACGGTATCGACACCATCAAGTCTTTCGGCGTCTCGGACCGCTTCAGCTTCGG
>CADCQX010000125.1 GCA_902803695.1 Oscillospiraceae bacterium | reverse complement strand
CGTACTTGACTGGGAAAAGCATCTGGAACAGCCCTTGAGCGTTCCGCACTGGCTCTGTGTAGCGAGATCTTTTAATGTTCCTACGTAACCTGTGATGGAACCGATTCGGTTCTCTCTTGTTGCTACGTTGGAATTACTGAGATTAGTAGGCATTTTGTGTTAATCCTCGTGATTATGATTATTCTGCAAAAAGATTAGTGGAAAGGTAACGAAGACCTGTATCAGGGAATACAGCTACGATCTTTTTTCCTTTGTTCTCCGGTCTCTTCGCAAGCTCAGTTGCTGCGAAAAGTGCTGCACCTGAAGATGTACCGATAAGGATACCGTCATGCTTAGCAACATCTCTTGCTGCCTGATAAGCCTCAACTGCCTCGACTCTGATAACTTCGTCATAGATGTTTCTGTCGAGAGTAGCAGGGATGATATTATCCGGAACTCCGTCGAACGGATGGACGCCCGTGATCTCCTCATCCGGCTCAGGCTTCTCTTCAGAAGGAAGTGAGTTAGGACCCGGTTGAACACCGACGACCTTAACATCAGGATTCTTGGACTTAAGGAAAGCTCCTGTTCCGGAGATGGTTCCGCCTGTACCTACGCATGCAACGAGGATATCGACCTTACCGTCCGTATCTTCCCAGATCTCAGGACCTGTTGTTCTCTTATGAACATTAGGGTTAGCAGGGTTGGAGCACTGATCTACAAATACAACGCCCTCTTCCTTATCAAGAACATTTTCCTTCAAAGACTTGATAGCTGCGACAAAATCACCGTTTGTCTCCTGAAGTGTCTTAGCGATGGTAGGCTCCTCAGAAAGCTTAATGGTCTTACCGCCAAAAGCCTTGATCACCTTGAATCTCTCCTCAGAAACCTGATCTTGGATATATACTCTGAACGGATAGCCCTTTGCTGCCGCGATAGCTGCAAGACCGATACCTGTGTTACCGCTTGTTGTCTCAACAACAGTGTATCCAGGCTTGAGCTTGCCGCTCTGCTCTGCGTCTTCGATCATCGCGAGTGCGATACGATCCTTAACGCTCTGATTCGGGTTAAAGTACTCGAGCTTACCGATGATGTCTGCTTCGAGTCCGTGTGCTTTGTCGTACCCGTTCAACTGAAGAAGAGGTGTTCTTCCGACTAGTTCTGTAATTGACTGATAAATGCCTGCCATTTTTTTCTTTCCTTTCTGAAAAAATTTAGATCTTGTAATCGTCTGCGAGTTCCATCATGCCGTATTCCATGAGGATCTCCTCGAGTCTTTCCTGAGTCATAGGAGTAGGAATTACAAAATCCGTATTCTCGATAACTGCCTGAGCGAGATTTCTGTATTCCTGTGCCTGATTTGAATCAGGACGGTACTCGATAACCGTCTTTTTATTTATCTCCGCATGCTGCACGATGTTGTCACGTGGCACAAAATAAAGAAGCTTTGTTCCGAGCTCTTTCGAAAAAGCTCTCAAAAGGTCGAGTTCGCGGTCAACATTTCTGGAGTTACAGATGATACCTCCAAGTCTTACACCGCCTGTTCTAGCGTATCTCTGGATACCCTTGGAGATGTTATTTGCCGCATAAAGCGCCATCATCTCACCGCTTGCTACGATATAGATCTCTTTTGCTTTTCCTTCACGGATCGGCATTGCAAAACCACCGCACACAACGTCACCCAAAACGTCATAGAAAACATAGTCCAGATCGTCTGTATATGCGCCAAGGTTTTCGAGCATGTTGATCGAAGTAATGATTCCTCGGCCTGCACATCCGACACCAGGTTCAGGTCCGCCTGACTCAACGCATCTTGTTCCGCCGTAACCTTCCTTCATGATCCTGTCAAGCTCGATGTCCTCACCTTCTTCGCGGATCGTATCAAGAACCGTTTTCTGCGCCAATCCGCCAAGAAGAAGTCTCGTAGAATCTGCCTTAGGGTCACAACCGACCACCATTACTTTCTTGCCGTGCTCCACAAGACCTGCCGTGAGGTTCTGTGTTGTGGTGGATTTACCGATTCCACCCTTACCGTAAATTGCGATTTGTCTTAACTCGCTCATCTTAAAAATGTCCTTCCTTAATCAAACAGTTTATTTACTTTTTCGAATCTTATTAACTTATCGATCGATTCTGATATTATCCCGGGTATCTGGTAAGGAACGATGCCCTTATTCTCCAGTACCGCTGCAGCTCCGTCTCCGACTTTGCTCGCCAGAAGAAAATCACAATCCGCGAACACCTGCGCGTTCTCATCAAGCCTTTTGTCATCATGTTCTCCCGTCTGACAAACAGGCTCTACTTTTCTGATCTCCTTCAACTCGATAACATCGTTGATGACCTCATAAACATAAAAAGTTGAAGCGTGTCCGAAGTGGTTGTTTACAACTATTCCGTCACTTGATGCGACCGCTATCAGATATCTCTCGTCAGCCATGTGAGAATGTCTCCTTGACCTTAAGTCTTCTCTGATAGATCTGGTCACCGAATTCCGATTTGCCCGGAACTCCTACCGCATCCGCTCGGCAGTGCTGGCAATGTCTGAAAACATCAATGTACTTTCCTGCTTTCGTTCTTGCCGCATCTATCTCAGGACACGTCGGTGCCTTTACATCCTTGAGCTCATGCTGCGGTATCAGAGGTATTATGTTGTAGATACTCGCGCCCGCTTCCTTCACCGTTTTCGCGATGGTCTCGATATGATCACCGTTGATCTCCGGAACGAGAACTGTATTCACTTTTACCGTTATACCCGCTGCGGTGATCT
>CADCQX010000124.1 GCA_902803695.1 Oscillospiraceae bacterium | reverse complement strand
GAGTTGTTCAAGGAAGCCGCTCAATACGATATCATCGTTGATCAGATCCAGTCAGAACAGTCATCACGATTTTTCAAGAAAAGGAACAGGAATATCCTTATCGATGTTGGCGATACAGAAGTGGATGTTTTGGACAGCCATAAGTGGATGACGCTGGGTCAGATCAAGGAACTTATGAAGTATCCGAATCTGGTCAATATGGATACAAGGACTGTTTTGTCGTGCATACCGTTTTCGATAATGAAAATGGATGAAGGCGAAGATGAAAAGATAAGAGAACTGTTCAGCGATAAGGCGCTTTATGCGTCTGTTTTCGAGAAGGATGAAAAGGATCTTCCGAAGATCTTTAATTCCATAAACAACTACAAGATGTATACGGATCTTACAAGCGAACTGGTGTCCCTGAAAGATCTTAAGAGTTGGAAGATCACGGACAATGAGATCGTCTGCGAGAAGCCTTATGATTTCAAGATCATCTATTGCAATATCGAGATCGAGGGCCGCGAGGTCAGAAAGTGGGATCAGCCGCTGGTGGAAGCCATCGGCAAGGCGGTGTTCGGTCTGTTCACCTGTGTGGACAACGGCTGCAGATATTTTCTCGTAAAGACCAAGCCGGAAGTCGGATGCTTTGACGGTATCGAGCTGGGTCCTGTGGTTCAGATGGAACCGTCCAACCCCGGCAATGATCTGGACAGGATCGAGACCATCTTCATGAATAAACTCAATAGAAACGAAGACGTCATCAAGGACGTGATACTCTCGGAGGAAGGCGGCAGGTTCTATCACGAAGAGAACAGAAACGTCATCATCGAGGCAAGTAAGGACGAAGTGGGTGATCTTCCTGAAGGTTATTTCTGGGTAAGATATTCCACATTGAACAATATGGTTCAGTTCAACAATTTCCTTAATATCCAGCTTAGAAATCTGATGTCTCTATTGGACATTTGATGCAAGTTATCTCCTGTTCTTTGCACCCTGTTCCGAAACTCTGATTTTACAAGCCGTACATGTTACTTTATGCGATCTTTCGAACTATCGGCAGTTTTCTGGAAATTTCCGCAAATACGTTGAGCACAACAAACAGTACAACAACATACGCCAAGGCTATCCATAAATAATCCAGCGGTATGATGTATCTGAAGAACATGATTATCGGCAGGTGACCAAGATAGATCGTAAACGTATTTGATGCAATCCTTTTCAGTATGTTCTTTACTCTATCCGAAAAATTCAATCTCGAGGAATACAGTACCATTACAAAGAAACTTATGAGCCAGATTGAATAGTATGACGTTCCATAATGATAGGCAGGCAGACTAGGCATTATCTTCTCGCTGTACCAATATATACCTGATGACAATACCCAACTCGTCACCGCCATAGCAAAAATGATCTTCTTATATCTTTGAGGAATGATCTCTTCCAGTTTTGATATGATCATCCCTGCCAGGAAATACGCCAGATACATGTGGATCGCTAAAACTTGAGGTCTGTTTTTTGTCCAAGCTTTGTCTATTCCCGAAGCAAGGATAACCAAAAGGATCACCTCGACTCCATAGACAACATACTTTAAGTACTTGTGCTTTAATCCGAAATATAACGGATATGACAGGATAAGCAAGACTATATAAGCAAACAAGAACCAGGATACCGGCAATATTCCATTGGAAGATATACCCAGAAAATACTGTTCAACTATATTCGGCAATTCGCCCGTCATTGCAAAATATACCAGACACCAGAAAGCAACCCAGCCGAAGAGTTTTAATGCTAAACTAAGAATCTTTTTTTCCAGATATTCAACGGTTAATTCTTTCCTTTTGGATAAAAGATATCCGCCTAAAACAAAAAAGCCGGGCACGCAAAAGCTTGCCCCGTAATACATTACTTTAGCCGGAACGCCTCCCGCAGGCAAAAGTTCATAAAATACATGGAAAATCAAAACACCAAGGCAGCAAAAGATCCTGTATATATCAGGTCCTATATACCTTTCCCTCATAAATGTTCCCCTTTCCCGATCCCCACTGCATTATACACCAATCATATTTTTTGGTCACCTTGAAAAGACAGAATATACATGCGTTTTGCTGAACATATTTAAATTTTCGTTTTATCTTGTTCATTATCGCTAATAGATTACCCCATTTATGCCCATGTTTTCGTTTGCGCAAACTAAATAGTTGGTATATACTTTGATTATCAAACTATTTCACAAAGAGGTATTTTTATGTGGGACGCTGCATATTTCGATGAACTGAAAGACAGGCGGGCCAAGGTCGCAATGGGCGGCGGCGAGGACTATATCGCCAAGCAACATTCGCGCGAGAAGCTCACTGCCAGAGAGAGAGTCGAAGCACTTTTCGATGACGGAACTTTCGTTGAAGTAAACGATATGGTTACTTCGAGAGCCACCGATTTCGATATGGAAAAGAAGAAAAAGCCGGGTGACGGTGTTGTAACAGGATACGGTCTCGTTCACGGTCGCACGGTATTCGTTGCATCTCAGGACTTCACGGTCGGAGGCGGTGCTTTGGGTGAAGCCCAGGGCATGAAGATCTGCAACATCATGGATAAGGCAATGGACATGAAGGCACCTATGGTCTTCGTTAACGACAGCGGCGGAGCCCGTATCGAAGAAGGCATAGACAGCCTTGCAGGTTATGCAGGTATCTTCTACAGAAACACCATCGCTTCAGGCGTTATCCCTCAGATCTCGGTTATCCTGGGACCTTGCGCAGGCGGTGCATGCTACTCCCCTGCTATCGCAGATTTTATCTTCATGACCGAGAAGAACGCTCAGATGTTCATCACGGGACCTGACGTCGTTCGTTCGGTTACAGGTGAAGAGATCTCCTCCGAGGACCTGGGCGGAGCTTATGTACACAACTCCAAGAGCGGTGTCGCACATTTCGAATATAAAGATGATCTCTCCTGCCTTAACGGTGTAAGAGAGCTCCTCGGATATCTTCCTCAGAACAACATGGACAAGTCCATGGTAGTTCCGGGCCGTGAGATCGACAGAAGCGCAGATCTTGAGAATATCGTTCCGGACAACGCTAAGCAGTCCTACGATGTTAAGGATGTTATCCACACATTCGTTGATGAGGGCAGCTTCTTTGAGATCCAGCCACACTTCGCACAAAACATCGTTATCGGTTTTGCAAGACTTGAAGGCAAGACCATCGGTATCGTAGCTAACCAGAGTAAGGTAATGGCAGGATCTCTCGAGATCAATGCCTCCGATAAGGGTGCGAGATTCATCCGTTTCTGTGACTGTTTCAATATCCCGATCCTTACGCTCGTTGACGTACCTGCATTCCTTCCGGGAAGCCAGCAGGAGCATAACGGTATCATCAGACACGGCGCTAAGCTTCTTTACGCTTATTCTGAGGCAACAGTTCCGAAGATCAGCGTAGTTATGCGTAAGGCATACGGCGGAGCTTATATTGCAATGAACAGTAAGGGTATCGGCGCAGATATCGTTTATGCATGGCCGATCGCTGAGCTCGCAGTTATGGGTGCGGCAGGTGCCGTTTCCATCATCGGACGTAAGGCTATAAAGAATGCCGAGGATCCTGCTGCAAAGAAGAAGGAACTTCTCGAAGAATACAACACGAAGTTCATGAATCCTTACATCGCTGCCGAGCACGGTTATGTCGATGAGGTCATCTTCCCTTCAGAGACAAGAAGCAAGATCGTTTCCGCTTTCAGGATGCTGGAGACCAAGAAGAAGGTCAACCCGTTCAAGAAGCACGGAAACATTCCTTTGTGAGGTAAATGGCTATGGAAAAAGATCAGATCGTTGCCATGGCTGTTGCCGCAGTGGCCGAAGAACTCAATACCGATCTAAAGAGGATCAGAGTTGTTTCTTTCAAGGAAGTTGAAAAGAGCGCTCTCGAGAAATATATCGAAGATCATTCGATCGTGTACAGGAAATATCAGTTAGGAGAATAATAATATGAGCAAATATCGTATCAGCATGAATGGTAAGACATACGAGATGGAGATCGAGCTTATGGACGAGCAGCCTGTAGCAGGTGCTCACAGAGGCGCTACGATCCCTGCAAATCCTAAGAAAGCACCAAACAATGACCCTGTTGTAAGAGTCATCGATCCACAGGTTGACGTTAAGACACACGTTAACAGCGACACAGTAGTCAGCCCGATGCCGGGCACAGTCGTTAAGGTACTTAAAGCAGCAGGCGATGAAGTCAAAGAGGGCGAGACAGTTCTCGTACTCGAGGCTATGAAGATGGAAAACGAGATCACCGCACCACGTGCAGGTAAGCTCAAGGATATCCAGGTCGCTGAAGGTCAGGCAGTTCCTGGCGGAGTCGTATTGTTTGAATTAGAGCCGGAGGGATAAAACTTTGCTGGATTTTAATGGTGGAAAATTAAACATTACTGACACGATCCTCCGTGACTCCCATCAGTCCCACGCAGCTACACGTATGCGCCTGGAGGACATGCTCCCTGCATGTGAGCTTCTTGACTCCATGGGCTACTGGTCCGTAGAGTGCTGGGGCGGCGCCACTTTCGACGCATGCATGAGATTTTTGGATGAGGATCCGTGGGAGAGACTCCGTAAGCTTCGTAAGGCAATGCCTAACACCAAGCTTCAGATGCTCCTTCGTGGTCAGAATCTTTTGGGCTACAGACACTACGGTGATGATGTAGTCGACGCTTTCTGTAAGAAGGCTATCGAAAACGGTATCGATGTTGTACGTATTTTCGATGCATTGAATGATACAAGAAATATGGAAGCTTCCATAAAGAGCGTTAAAAAGTACGGCGGTATCGTTGAGGCTGCATTGAGCTATACAACAAGCCCTGTACATGACGAGCAGTACTTCGTAAACAAAGCTCTCGAGCTCGAGGCAATGGGAGCAGATACGATCTGTATCAAGGATATGGCTAACCTCCTTCTTCCGAAGGATGCATATTCACTGGTTGAAAAGATCAAGGCTGCAGTCAAGGTTCCTGTTCACCTTCATACACATAACACGACAGGTACGGGTTCCATGGTCTACATGGCAGCTGCAATGGCAGGCGTAGATATTATCGACTGCGCACTCTCACCTTTTGCCAACGGAACATCACAGCCGGGTACCGAGTCCATGGTTGCTGCTTTGCAGGGCACACCAAGAGACACGGGTCTCGACCTCGAGAAATTAAGCAAGGCAGCTGCTCACTTCAGAACGGTTGCAGATAAGATGGAAGCTGAAAAGCTCATCAGCTCCAAGGTTCTCAGAGTAGATCCTAAGACACTTCTTTATCAGGTACCGGGAGGAATGCTCTCAAACCTCATCTCACAGCTCAAGCAGGCTAACGCCGAAGACCGCTATGAGGAAGTTTTGAAGGAAGTACCGCGTGTAAGAGAAGACTTCGGCTACCCGCCGCTCGTAACTCCTACAAGCCAGATCGTAGGATCACAGGCTGTGCTTAATGTACTTATGGGACGCTACAAATCCTTCACCAAAGAGTCCAAGGGACTTCTCAAGGGTGAGTACGGTCAGCTCCCTGGTAAGGTAAACGAAGAAGTTCGTAAGATGGCTATCGGTGATGAGGAAGTTATCTCATGCCGCCCTGCCGATCTCATCGAACCTGAGATGGATAAGATCCGTGCCGAGTACGGCGACATCTGCAAGACAGAAGAGGATCTTTTGAGCTGCGCCCTGTTCCCGCAGGTTGCTCCTGAATTCATCAAGCGCCGCGATGACTTGATCGTACATGAGATCGAAGTCGAGTGGGATGGACAGTAATCTAACTTCGGGCAAATAACTTAAGAGAGAACGTCTCATTGAGGCGTTCTCTCTTTTTTTCTCAGATATCATATTTGATCAGAAAATACTTTGTAAGTTTCTCGTTCTTGCTCTTTCTTACATACTCGACTTCGTACCCGAGTTTTCGATAAAACTCACATGCCTGAAAAGCATAAGTGGTAAGGCAGATATATTCCATATTCCTGCCGCGGTATTCGTCCTCGACCCTTTTGACGAGCATGGTTCCTATATCCTTGCCTCTATACTCCTCAGACACGATAAGATCGGAGATATTGACCGAATTGTAGTACGAGTGTCCGTTAATGGTTCCGACGATCTTATCACCGTCCTTGGCTACGAAACTGAAG
>CADCQX010000123.1 GCA_902803695.1 Oscillospiraceae bacterium | reverse complement strand
TTACCTGCTCTAAGCCTTCGCCTTCAGGTTCAGTCGTCTCTGTAGTCTCGGAAGCTGTCGTTGTAGCTTCGGTGGTCTCTTCCGTTGTTGTCTCGGAAGTCTCTGTCGTTACTTCGGATGTCTCACCGGAAGTCTCGGTCGTATTTTTTGCGTTACATCCGCCGAACGCGATGGCAAACGCCAGGAGCAGCGGAAGCAGTTTAAATCTTTTCATACCTATTCTCCTTTTCAAGAATACACAAAGTATAGCACAGGCAAAGTTCGCGGCAACGGCAAATTTGTATGGAAAAACGCGCTTTCTTCTTTGAAAAAATGCTTAAAAAGTGTAAAATTACAACAAAATAGAAACAAGACCAAAAGGGAGAAAGAGCACTATGACAAAGGAAGAATTCGTCAGTATCGTCAACAGCAAGCTTAAGCTCGTCAGGACCGAGTACGGACTTACACAGGACAAGATGGCCGTGGTCCTCGGCATATCCAAAAAGACCCTCGTGGAAAGCGAGAAAGGCAGGCGTTCCATCGGCTGGACCGAGGCCGTGGCGCTGACGGCTATTTTTTCGAACAGTACCATACTTCAGGATGCTTTCGGCGAGGACCTTCCGGACATCGTGACCTCCCTCGCGCTGGACAAGGTCGAGGTCAAGTTCCCGTCCACCATGGGCGGCAAGATCTGGTGGCGCGAGATCAAAAAAGAGGGCGACTACAGGATCCAGCAGAATGTGATCTCCAATCACTACCGCCTCCTGGACAGCAAGAATTTCAAGCTCATATCGTCATTTGATCTGGAAACGGTCGAGAAATATCTGGAGGAAGTCCTATGAAATTCACAGACGGCGCCTGGATGACTGCACCAGGCTACAGCATCCACCCGGGACGCGAAGTCAGGTTCGTCCGTTCCACGGAAAACAAAGTCACGCTGACGATCCCGACGTTTCACATCGGCAACCGCGGCGCCACCTTGAGCGGCCCGTACATCACGGCCGAGATCACCTCGCCTGCCGAGAACGTGTTCCGCATCAGGACCTATCACTACAAGGGCGACAAATCCCTCTCCCCTTCCCTTTTCAGGCTCCTCGAAAACACTCTCCCGCTGGACATCACTGAGGACGATCAGACCCTCATCATCAAAAGCGGCGACAGCAGCCTGACCATAAACAAGGAAAACTACGGCTATGAACTTAAGAGAATAAACCACCCGATAACAAGCTCCTGCGAAGGGGCGCTGGCATATATCGACGGCGACAACGGCACCTACATGAGAGAGCAGCTGAGCCTTAAAGTCAACGAGCACGTCTACGGTCTCGGCGAGCGCTTCGGCAACTTCATAAGGAACGGCCAGAGCATCGATATCATAAACAAGGACGGCGGAACTTTCACCGAGCAGTCCTACAAAAATATACCGTTCTACATCACGGACAACGACCTGGGCGTTTTCGTAAATCACACCGAGGAGATCAACTTCGAAGTTGCCTCCGAGAACGTGTCGAAAGTCCAGTTCTCGGTAAAGGGCCAGTGCCTCGATTATTTCCTTTTCGCGGGAAGGGACATGAAGGATGTGCTCTCGCTCTACACGGGCCTTACGGGCCGCGTTCCGAGGCTTCCGGACTGGTCCTTCGGTCTATGGCTCTCCACATCTTTTTCGACAGATTACGACGAGAAGACCGTGCTGTCATTCGTTGACGGAATGAAGGAACGCGACATCGATCTGTCGGTGTTCCACTTCGACTGTTTCTGGATGAAGGACAGCCACTGGTGCAACTTCATGTGGGACAGCGATCAGTTCCCTGATCCCGAAGGTCTCATAGGCAAACTTCACGACAGGGGTCTTCACGTCTGCGTATGGATCAATCCGTACATTGCCCAGGAATCCGAGATCTTCGATGAGGCCGCAAAAAACGGCTACCTCATCAAAAAGACAGACGGCGGCGTCTGGCAAAACGACCTCTGGCAGGCCGGAATGGGCATCGTGGACTTCACGAACAAGGACGCAGCCAAGTGGTATCAGGATAAGCTCAAAGCGCTTCTTGATATGGGCGTCGATTGTTTTAAGACAGACTTCGGCGAGAGGATCCCGACAGAAGGCGTCGTTTACGCCGACGGATCTGATCCGCTTCGTATGCATAACTTCTACACGTATCTTTATAACGAGTGTGTTTTCGAGCTCTTGGAAAGAGAAAGAGGAAAAGGTGAAGCGGTGCTGTTCGCACGAAGCGCCACGGCAGGATGCCAGAAATTCCCGGTCCACTGGGGCGGCGACTGCCACTCGGATTATCCGTCCATGGAACAGACCATCAGGGGCGGCCTGTCACTCATGCTCTCGGGCTTTGCTTATTGGAGCCACGACATCGGAGGCTTCGAGGACAAGTCGACGCCGGACGTATATAAGCGCTGGGTTGCTTTCGGTCTTTTGAGCTCGCACAGCAGGCTCCACGGAAGCACATCCTACCGCGTGCCGTGGAACTATGATGAGGAAGCCGTGGACGTCTTAAGGTACTACACAAATCTTAAAGAGAAGCTCATGTCGTATATCGATGAGGCCCGCGCGGAAGCATCGAAGTTCGGCTTCCCTGTCATGCGCCCGATGATCCTGGAATTCCAGAACGACCCGGTCTGCGCATTCCTGGACAAGCAGTATATGCTGGGTGAGAAGATACTGGTGGCACCTGTTTTCGATAAGGACGGGTGTGCGGAATATTACCTTCCGGAAGGCATCTGGGCCGCGCCTGACGGCAGCGACAGGCGAGTCTTAAACTGCGGCAGGTTCTTCAGGGAAAAACGCGACTACAGATCGATGCCGGTATTCATCAGAGAAGATTAAACTTAAAAGGGGCGGCTCACTTGAGTCACCCCTTTGTTGTTATTTAGCTTTGGCCGGATCGACAAGACCCAACGCCTTGCAGACTTTGCCGGCGGCTTTGTCCTCCCTGGAACTCTCGTGGAGGCTGTAGATGATACTCACCTGTTTGCCGGACTGGTAAACGCCGCTTTCCAGATCGATGTCCTCACCTGAGACAACATTGAAATCTTCCTGATATGCGATGAAATATTTCTTTCCGATGGAACCGGATTTCGTGTCGTCAAAACCGGAGATAAAATCTTTCCACTCCTTATACATCAGGTCGGCGTCATCCTTGTTCTTGAAAGTAACGGAAATGACGTATGTGTTCAGATGCATGTCACCGTAAAGCGATGTCTCAACATAATAAAGAGCCATGTCGACTTCACTGTCGCGAAGTCCGTTATAACCCTTCATCAGATCGTCATAGAATTCCTGGGCTCTGTCATCATCGGCAACAACAAATTCGCCGTCGAGAGCGTCAAAATTCTTCTCGTCTCTGGAGATGGTCTCTGAATCGCCGATCCACTGTGCGTCAATTGCCGTCAGTGCTTCGATATAATCATCTCTCGTCTTAAACTTCGTGCATCCGACCGACGCGATACCGACCGCCACGATCAAAGCGCCTGCTGCAAATCTCTTAATGCCGTTCATAACAATACCTCCTTCAAAAACTCGTCAATTCTATAATACCTTGTCCCCAAAAAGATAATAGTTATTCCCGCACCGAATTAGCATTCATACTCATCGCCCCGGAAAAATATACCTCAGCTTATTTCTGCAGATAATCGTCCTTCCTGATCTCCATCTCGATAACGTTCCACGGATCAGACTTCACCGTCTCCCTGTCCATAAATCCAACCTTCTTATAACAATTATGCGCAATATCATTCTCCTCGAAAACACCGATCGTAACCTTATCTGCATCCATGATCTCAAAGGCATACTTAAGTCCCGCCGTGAGCATCCTTCTTCCGAGGCCCTTTCCTCTTATTGAGTCATCAACTACGACCCAGCCGAACCTTAATGCTTTCTTGTCTCCGTTTGTGTACCTCATGATAAAACTTCCGACGACGTTATCATCCTCGTCGATCGCGACCCACGGGTAGAAATTATCCTCTTCTTCGCATCCGCCATTTTCCGCTCTATATCTGTTGTCTATCATCTCTGCCGAAAGCGGGAAATCACCTATCAGTTTTCCACCCCACTTCAGATAGATATCCTCATCCTTTAACCACTTCGCGATCATCTCGGAATCGCACTTTTTGTACTGCCTTAATCTCAGCATCCTTTTTTACTTCCCTTCTGTCCCCGGGACCTTTTTTATGATTCTAACTTAAACGCTCCCGTCCTTCAATTCCCGCTTATTTCACCCTAAATCCAACCTTAGGTTTCATATGCAAAATTCATTTTTATTTTTTCCAACCTTAAGCCGGAATTCCTATTTCTAATTTTTAAAAATACAACCCTAGGTTCGCCATACTACCAAGGGTCATCAAACAAAATCCAACCCTGGGATGTACATTCCTTCCATATGCACATATCCGGAGCCTTTTTTCTCCAAAAGCAGTTCCTTATTCCAACATAAGGTTGGATTTATTTTTTCCCGATTTGGGAACATAAACTTAAGGTAGGAAAAAACTTCTGCCAAAAAGCATAATAAAAGACGGCCCCGCAACACGAGGCCGTCTTGGTAAGTTTTTAATGTAGAACTATGATTATATCTTTATCGTTATTACAGGCCTTACCGAGAATTCTTCATCAGGGTTGACTTTTTGAATCATCCTTGCAACGCTGTATACATAAAATCCTTTGTTGTCCTTGTATTTTTCCTCACAAGTCCACCATGTATCGAGTTCCAACAGATCCTTCTTCTTATTAGCGTCATAGCATGCTTTGGAATAACCCGTGATAAAGTCATTTCCGATACTGTGGTATGCTTCTTTGATCTGATCCATTTCCACGAGAGTTACAAATCCGTCCAGATCATTTTTCACGATCTTTTTCTTTTCCTTCTTACTGAAAGCTTCGTTATAGAAATCATCGTTCAGCCATTCATAAAGCTCGGTATCCTCAAAGGAATCCGCATCTTTTCTATCCATACGTTTTTCATCAAGTCCGTACTTACTGAACAACGTAAACTCATCCTTATGACTGTCGATCACATACCACTCGATAGGTTCCCCGTTATAGTTTCCCATTGTGATAATGTCACCTTCATCGATGCACTTCTTGTCGATCTTTATCTTATACTCAACACAGATAACAGGTCTTACGCCTACATCCTCAGCTCCATACGGATCTTCCGGGATGGCCGCAAACCCGCCGGTTTCACTGTAGATTGCAGGCGAGCTTTTCATTCCTCCTCCGCCTTCACCAACACCGGCATATATAGATTCGATGATGTCATGCGTCCAATATCTGCAGTACTTATCCTCAATATAGATGCCCTGCTTTTTGGCATACTTCGTCGGCTTACATAACGCTTCGTCCGGTTTCATTCTATATTTGAGCATACCGATAAGGTAGACCTTGTCTGTCAGGAATCTCTCTTCACCTGTGTAGCAAAAATATGTCGTGTCAACTATGTGTTTCTTTTCCGTTTTTGAGAAGGCCTCTTCATAGAAATCATTATTCAGCCATTCACGAAGTGAGCAATCTTCCCATGAACTCTCACCATCCTCGTTAAACGGCACACAATCCAGCGCGTACTTGCTGAAAAGTTCAACACGGACTTTGCCCTCATTTATAAGAAAATTCCTGGACATTACTTCCCACTCGATATCCTCATCCTGATACTTACCAAGGATGACCTTGTCTCCGACATCGAGATCAAAATCCTTAAGTGTATAACCATCGTTGCAGCCTGCCAGTATTCCCAGCATCATAGCAACAATGATCATTATCGAAATCACCCTCTTCATGATTACATCCTCCCTTTCATTCATGCCCTATTATATCACCCGACTCATCTGTAAAAAACCGACTGAAGACAATAGCATTTTACTATGCCTTTTCTATCCATTGATACATTCCGCAACCGACATCATCATTAGGTCTGTTCTGGAACCCGAATTTCTGGTAAAACTCTTCTTTCCCTTTGGCGGAAGAAAGACTTATCATCGCCCTGTAAGACAGCTTTAAAGACTCCTTGATAGCAGACATGACCTTTTCCATTATCAACCTTCCCAGGCCCTGTCCCTGGTACTCAGGACAGACTATGATATCGGCGATGTAGTAGATGTATCCTTGATCACTTACGACTCTTCCAAGCCCGATAGGCTTGCCGTTAACACGCAGACAGATAAGAATAAAAGAATTCTTCAATCCTTCCTCTGCCTGGTCCAGAGGAAACAGACCCCAGCCGACTATGCGGCGCATTTCCATGTATTCCTCTGCCGTCATGGTGTTTGTTATCTCATAATCAACCATATCCGTGTTCTCCTTAGAGTCATGATTGAGATGATTATATCATTTATGCTCTGATCAGGAATCTAATGACCATAAGGATCCACAGATGAACAGGATATATCACGTAGAACATATACTTGGTAAACTTAGTGTTTCTTCCCCTCTCTCCGTTATATAAAAGTATGAAGAAGATGACCAAAAACATAGCCCACTCATTATCAAAACACAGATCAACATATAGCGATGTTCCGGTATTTCCCGTGTAATGAGAAACAAGTGCCTTAATGAACAGAGCAACACAATAGATACCAATTCCCGTACACTGCAAAGACTTTTTACCATAGAAGAACCATACGATAACTGCAATCGGCAGCAGATAAAAACCGCCCTCCAGTATAAGACTTAGAGCTGCCATAAAGATCGCGAGTATGATACTCAGGACCATATGCTTATGTTGCTTTATATTATCCAAACACCAGATAATGATGAACATAACAGCGAGCGTCAGAAAGATATTGTGACCTTCGATCAACGAAGAGAAACTGTACTTCCCTGTTAAAACATTTACGTTGTGGAACAGTAGATTAATTGCTATGTTTCCAGACCACATTATCAGTGCTGCCGTGAATAATCTAATAAGGTATTTCCTCCGGCTTCTCGTGTGATAAAAACCTTCTATCATCAAATACAAAAACAGCGGCGATACAAATCGCGTGATCACAGGGATCCACTGTGGCCATGTTGCCCCGCTTTGATATCCATGTAACGGCGCATTCAGGTATGAATAAACATGATCGAGTATCATGAATATCAGTGCTATCAATTTCAATTTGTACGAATCCAGTTCTTTTCTCATTTCTTCCTCCCCGATTTTTAATTCAATTGATCTTTCTCGAAAACGAGTTCGTTCATTATAGTTCAAAAAAATCACGCAATCAGGAAATTCAGAAAAAGAAAAGACCATCTTAATCAGAAATTAAGATGGTCGCCGATCTTAGCTGTATCCGTTACATGTTTAACCTAGCATGGTCATTTCCTTCATATATTCTTCTTCAGTCAAAAATTTTATGTCAGGATATATACTATTAAGTTTTTTGATCATTGCGTTTATATTTTGGTTTGTTTTGATAACAACTTGTTTAAGATTTGGGAAATGATCAAGCTTAGAACATTCTTCAATAGTTGACCATGGTATCTGAAGGTATTTTATTGATTCAAACATTTCATTACAATCAGAACGGAATTCAGAATCCTGCACCAGATTCAATGAGATAATCCTATCTTCCGGACCTTCTTTAAGATCATTTTTATTGGCTAATTCATAATTGCACGCCTTGCTTCCGCTCTCGCTGGAATCAAAATACAGATTTATTAAGTATCCCTTTTCAATTAGATAATAATCCGGATTGCTTTCAAAGAAAGAATTAACACTGCTGATTATCTCGTGTTTTTCATCAAGTTGATCCGCGTCTGAAAAAAATATACTGATCATTGGAGGATCAGATTTTTTATCCTCTTTCGACCACGCAAATTTCTGATCACCGGTTGTTTTTTCAGTGACATAATCTAATAACTTATTTATCTCCTTTTCACGCTTAAGAAAACAACCGCTAAAGGAGTAGGCGAACAAAAGAACAAGTAATATGGCTATGCATTTTTTCGTGTTTCTCATAGAATGTCACCCATCGTAATTCAGTTCGTTATATATTCAAATTCCAATATATAACCGCTAATCTCTTCGTTGATTTCATAGTGCAACTTTTGCACCAACTTATCAAGCAAAGGTGCGATTTTTGCACTATTTTATGTTGATATTTGCACTTTTCAATTACATTTTCATGAGCGAATTCTCAATATAAACATACATTTTTATGAGCGAATTTAGTTCTGAACACTTCTATTTGGGGTCAAAATTGCGGTCAAAACCGTTATCCGAGCAAAGTAAAACCCCTGAAACATCGTAGTTTCAAGGGTTTCAGAATTTGAATCTTGGCGGAGCCGGTGGGATTCGAACCCACGTGCCCTCGCGGACAAACGGTTTTCAAGA
>CADCQX010000122.1 GCA_902803695.1 Oscillospiraceae bacterium | reverse complement strand
CGTTTCTCGAGACATAAGGGAAGGATAAGCGTTATCCTCGTAAACGACGATCTCGGATATTGATCAACCCCACAAAGCGGTAAGCATTGGAATGATCTGCTTCTTACGGCTCATGACGCCCGGGAGGTAGAGCTCGTTGTCATGCGGTTCTGCCGAGAAGGCGTATCTTATGGTGTCGTCGCTTCCGATGTAGAAGAGGTACGAACCTTCGACCAAAACATCCGTGAGCATCAGAAGGATCATGTCGTACCCGTTCTGCTTTTTGAGCATTGCCATGGTATCCAGGAACTCCTGCTTTCTCTCCAGCATGGACTTCGAATCGACGCAGATGATCTGGCTTACGCCCAAGGTCTGTCCTGCGATATGGAATTCCTTGAAGTCCGTCTTGATGAGATGCTCAGCCGAACTGTCGGTGTTACGTGAAGCATCGAACAGTTCTCTTCCGATCTCTTCTATACTTACACCTGCGATCCTGGAGAGTCTCTCTGCGAAGATCTTATCGCGCTCTGTACAGGTCGGCGACTTGAACATTACGGTATCCGAAAGTATAGCGGATACCATGAGACCTGCCATCATAGGAGCAGGCGTGACACCGCTTTCCTGATACATCTCTGCCACGATAGTTGTGGTGCTTCCCACAGGTTCGTTACGAACCTTGATAGGCTGTGTTGTCTGTATATCAGCGAGTCTGTGGTGGTCAATGATCTCAATGAGTTCTGCCTGATCCAGACCCGGAACGGACTGTGCGGATTCGTTATGATCCACCAGAACGATATTCTTTCTTCTCGGACGCAGGAGGTGGAATCTGGAGAGAGTTCCTACAACCTTGTCTTCCTCATCCAAAACAGGATAACTTCTGAAACGGCTCTTTAAGATCGTCTCACGAACATCATCCAGATAATCAGTCGTGTGGAAACATACGATATCTTCGGTAGCGCACACTCTGCTTATCGGCATCGACTGGCTTATGAGTTGCGATGTCTTCATCGCGTCAAAAGGCGTGTAGATAACAGTCGTCGTGCTATCCGGGAACTTATCAAGAAGTGCCTTGTCCGGTGTAACTGCGCACATTATCACAGCTTCCGTATCATTCTCCAGAGCATAACTGATCATATCCTCCTGATCGCCGCACAGAACGATCTTGTCCTTACCCGCGAAAGCAGGTGCTTTGCCGTTTCCCGGAAGTCCGATAACGATCTCTCCGCTGATCTCATCCTTGGCGTTGATATCCTTGATGATCTGGCCTTCGATAACTCCCAGAAGATTAAAGAGAGGGAGGCTGTTGACCTTCGGATCAGTGATGGTATCCAGGGTATAAGAAGCGATATCGCCCGCGGACAAAGTTCCGAACAATGTGCCGTTGGAATTAACAACAGGGATCGATGTAACGTGACCCTCGTTCATAGTCTTCCACGCACGGTCGAGTGTAGCTGAAGGCTCCAGCACAGGCGGCTTATCATAATCGATGTCGCTTACCTGAGTCCTCATATCCTTTACTCTCATCGGCTGTGAGAATCCGAACTTGGCGAGCATCCTTTTAGTCTCGTCGCTCAAATGATCCAGGCGGCATGCCACATAATCTCTGTCGCCCGTAGCATTACGGAGCGCCGCATAAGACATGGCGGAAACAACCGCGTCAGTATCGGGATTTCTGTGTCCTACAACATAAACTTGGCTCATACTAATATCTCCATTTATCTTTATGGCTTCAATTTAACACAGGAAGGTCCGTTGTTATAGTGCGTAATATGTAGTTTTTTCTGCTCGAAAACACGTTCACTTTGAGTCTCTTGCTACAACCTTATTTCCCGTGAACAGGGGAGCGAGTTCTGCGCCTGTATCCTTGAGAATATCCCAGATGGCATCTTCATCATCCAGATGCATGAGATATACAGTTGTTCCCTTGGAAGTAAGTTCTGCGATCTTTTCCTTGATATCGCCTGCATAAAGATGTACGCCTGACTTAAATGCAGAAGTTTCCGTACAAAGGATACTGTCATTTTTGACATAAGGGAGGAACGGATCAAGTGTTGCCGAGTCACCCGTATAGATGATATCCCTGCCTTCGGATACCACATGATAGCCGAAGCATCTGCCTTCAAGTGATTCAGTATGTCTGGTAGGTATTGCTGAGATAAGGAAATCCTTCCTAAGTTCGGAGGCAACAACCAGTTCATACCAGTCATCCGAGCATCCTTCGATCTTGGAGATGACAAACTCCAGATCATCTCTGACTTCAGTTGAAGGAGCAACGACAGTTACGGGGATCCTTCCAATAAAGACCTCATAATCGATCATCATTCCCACACCGCTTATATGATCGCCGTGAGTGTGAGTCAACAGGATGTAGATATGCTCGATCCCGCTTAAGTCCATCTTCTTGAGCTTACGATATGCATCCATCGGACAATCCAAAAGGATCATATCTGTTCCATCAACGAAGAAAGCGCTGTTGTGCTCGTCCGCGAAAGCGGATCCTCTTCCCAGAAAATTGATCATGCTATATCTCCTTTATATTAAAATCCCTGATCCGACTTTGCGTCGTCGAGATCAGGGATATTTAAATGTCATTTTATCGATTGGAAATTATCAATCGTCTCCACCCTGGTCAGGAGTTTGCGTAGGTGGCTCCGTAGGTGGTTCCGTTGGCGGTTCCGTAGGTGGATTCGTAGGTGGCTCCGTAGGTGGTTCCGTAGGTGGTTCCGTAGGTGGTTCCGTAGGCGGATTCGTTGGCGGATTCGTAGGTGGTTCCGTTGGCGGTTCCGTTGGCGGGTCTGTAGGTTTCTTCGTTACAGTCGGAGTAGTCGGATTAGTTGTTACTGTCGGCTTATTCGTCGGAGTTGCCGTAGGCTTTTTAGTCGGAGTTGCCGTAGGTTTATTCGTCGGAGTCGGAGCCTTGGTAGGTGCCTTGGTAGGAGCATTTGTAGCTGTAGGCTTCGGTGTAGCCGTCGGATCCGGATCGTTGTTGCCGTCATCTGGTTCCTGAACACTAGGAGCCGTTGTAGGTGTCTTTGTTGCCTTCGGCTTCTTTGTAGGAGTCGGAGTAGCTTCCTCAGTTGTAGTTGTCTCCTCTTCCGTTGTCTCTTCTTCCGTAGCTTCAGTTGTAGTAGTTGTAGTTGTTTCCTCTTCTTCGCCCATTGTCTCTTCTACGACTTCCTCAACGGACTGCATGTAGCCGTTGGTTCCGTTCAAGACACGGAGGAGGACATTGGAATCCCAACCGTTTGTATCGCATACGCTGTTCATGAGAGCGAGCTCTTTGGTGATCATTGTAACTGCGAGAGCAGGGAGCTGTTCTTCTGTGACTTTCTCACGGAGGAATACGAGCGTATCTGTTTCTCTGTCGTTGAAGTAAAGGATAGAAAGTTTCTCACCAGAAACTACGTCTATCTGCTTTGTTTCACCTGTATCAGGGTTTGTAGCTTCTACGTTTGCTGTTCCCTGTGTAACTACCAGAGTAGGCTCACCTTGTCTGTCTACACAGAAATAACCGTTACCGTCTGTGATGTTGACGGACATGTTATCGATATAGACTTGCATCTTCTCGTCAGCTGTCAATGGCTGCTTGATGTTATAGAAAAGACCACCTGTGATGAGCCTGAGATTAAGGTCGTTGTTCTCTTTGTCAAAACGAACCTTGCTGTTCTCTTCAAGTGTGATGAATTTGTAGTTATCCATAGCTACAGTAGCAAGACTGCTTTCCTTGGTGCAAAGAGTATCGCCAATCTTGAAACGATCGTCTTTGTGAAGCACTTTTGTCTTACCTTTTGAGTTAAGGGACTCGGCTGTTCCTACGATTCTGATGACCTTGTATGTCTCGGCAGTGTATTTCTTGTAGATGAAAAATCCTGCTACACAACCAACGATCAATAATGCAAGAATAACTGCAAGAACGATAACCCTTGTCTTTGTAACGACCTTCTTTTCTTCAGGTCTGTTCAAATAAGTGATGTTTTCAACGTTATTACTCACTGTACCCTCCGCTTATAATTATATAAATTAAAACGTACACACATTTTACAATGGTACTGCGACCTTAATCAAGTGCAAAAAATCTTGATAAGCACGAAAAAAGGGGTCCGATATGCCACTTTTTTGGAGATTTTATTCGCAGTCATGATATAATTACACGGTATCTTTTTCGAAAAAGGGAGGGGTTATCATGACACAGCAGCAACTGGAAGCGATACTCGAGTGGCTTAAGAGAAACGAGAACCGTCCGATCTCTTTTATCGAAAAGGAAGTTTTGAAATCGTCGGTTGACAGTGCTTACACGGTGGGCGATCTTGTCCGCAATCTGTC
Source organism: Oscillospiraceae bacterium (assembly GCA_902803695.1). Lineage (GTDB taxonomy): Bacteria > Bacillota > Clostridia > Saccharofermentanales > Saccharofermentanaceae > Saccharofermentans. Next base: position 5,035 of record CADCQX010000122.1, on the reverse strand, counting down.
GAACCTGGCGAATCTTCGCTAACGAAAACTACGGAGGACAATTGAATGGATGTAGTCTGCCTGGATATGGAAGGTGTTCTCGTACCTGAGATCTGGATCGCTTTTGCTGAGGCATCCGGAATACCTGAACTTAAGAGGACAACAAGAGACGAACCTGATTATGACAAGCTAATGCACTGGAGGCTGGGTATCCTTAAGGAGCATGGTCTCGGCATCAAGGAGATACAGGATGTTATCGCTACGATAGATCCGCTTCCGGGAGCAAAGGAATTCCTGGACAAATTGAGAAGCGAGGCGCAGGTCATCATCCTGAGTGATACATTCACGCAGTTTGCCATGCCGCTTATGAAGAAACTCGGTTATCCGACATTATTCTGTAACACATTGGAAATCGCTCCATCAGGCGAGATCACCGGTTTCAAGATGAGGATCGAGAACTCCAAGCTCACTACGGTCAAGGCTTTGCAGTCCATGGGTTTTGATACAATCGCTGCAGGCGACAGCTATAACGACCTTGCCATGATAAAGGCAAGCCGTGCAGGATTCCTGTTCAGGAGTACAGAGCAGATCAAGGCCGACAATCCGGACCTTCAGGCTTTCGAAGAATTCGATGATTTCCTTAAGGCCATCGAAAACGCTTTGAACAACTGAGTTGAATATTTCTGAAATATAAAAGAGGGTGGCTCGCGTGAGGCACCCTCTTAAGTTATAAGCTTTTTGATCAACGATTAATCATCGTCATCGTCGTCGGACTTCTTTTTCTTATCCTTCTTGTCGGACTTGCCCTCGAGGCCGTCCTTCAAAGCGTCTGTAGGATCTGTGATGCCGAAGTATTCAGCGATATCACTGATAGCGTCCTTCTCGTCAACGCTGAGGCAGAAGAGAACATCAGCGCCCTGCTGATACATAGCGACTGAAAGGGACATGTCATCACGCTCGAACATACCGAAGAGCTCGCCTTCTGTCTCGTCAGCGATAGCCCAGTTGGAGCATGAGTCACAGAGTTCATCATCCCAGAAATCTACTGAATCTTCGAGGAAATCAGCAGCTTTCTTATCATCCTTGAATGTGAAATAGATATAGATGATAGCTCTTTCCTTTTTATCGTTGAACATCATGTAGGTCTTTGCTGTATCGAACTTGGAAGGCTCAGCTACGAGTTCTGTGATGTCAAGTTCATCCATGAAGACGTCTTCGAAGTCTCCGTCGTCCATCTCGCAATATACTCCGTCCTCGAGATCATCGAGATCACCGTCTTCGAAGCAATCAACGATATCGTCAGCATCCATATCTTCAGGATCCAATTCTTCTTTTACAAACTTGTCGAATTTCTTGGCACTGATCTTGGAACCACCAAAAGCAGAACAACTTGCCAGTGAAATCAACATGAATGAAGCTAAAAATACTGAAATTACTTTCTTCATATATATGTACCTCCGCTTATGTTGTCTGATACATTATGTCACAGTAGACAGGGTAAATCAATTAATCTGCCTGTTGTAAAAATATTTTTATTAATGCAACATAAGAGTGGGATAATTCGTCAGATTATCACAGGGGTATGGAAAAAGGGACCGATACAAATTATTAGAATGGTGGTTGAATGGTAAGAAGAGTTTTGGGAATCTTATGTGCGGCAGCACTATCTGTCGTGCTTATATCGTGCACTCAAGTTGCGGAACCTGAAAAGGTCGGCAACACTGTTGTGGTTGTCGAAGAAGATTCCCATTCCAAGAAAACACCGCCGACAGAAGCTTCCGAAGAACAGGGAGAGGCAGTATTTACTTATTCCTCAGTAGAGTCAGAAGAGGAGTTATATGTTGACTCCGTTGATACAGACGACAACGGCGGAGCCGTAGTTGTCGAATCCGAAGCGGGCTATTCCGGAGATTATGACGAAGCATATATGAAGGAGACACCTTCGATGATCCAGGGTACGGAGGTTCCTCTGGGTGATACAGGTTACAGGGATAATCTGGAGGATGAGTCACTGCTGGAACTTGCAGATGCGTGTTATGATGCCGGTTTCTATGTTGTTGATGCGGATACTCTCGCTATGAACGGGGCAACGTTTTCGATAGACGGAAACAGGCATTATTTCTACAGGGGCTTTATGGCTGCCTATAATACGGATACTGAATCCGAGATCAGATATTATTTCATCATGACTGAGGAACAGCTGTTTGCTTTCATCAACCAATATGACGGTTTTACTTCCGGATATACGGACAACGGTTCTGTGATCGAGTTCGCTTTCAGGGACGAGGGAATGACCCTGAAATACTATAAAGATCAGGAATTGATGGAGTATATCATGGACTATGAACTCTGAGTGTTTTCGAACAAACGAGAAAAATTTATCGAAAAACAATAAAAAATGATTGCATCTCAATAATCGATGTGATATTATCCAATCACAGCAAAGATTGTTGGAGGTGACAATTATGAGCGTAAATGAGAAAAGGGATAAGAATATCAAGTCAGTTCTTCAATTGACTAAGATCGGTACTATCGTAATGATGCTCTTCTGCGTCTTGAGCCTGATCTTCGGTTACTACATCTGTTACTATACATGGGATATCGGTGTTATCGGCGAGAACAGCCTGACGGGATTCGGAAGCGATACTGTCGCATTTGTGCTTTATACTTTGGACTTTTACATCTGCGTATGTTTTGCAGCAGTGATCCTGGTGGGAGTCTGGAAGCTCGTCTCTAACCTCGAGGCGAACGAAGTCTTCGTAAGAGCCAACACGAAGCTTTTGAACCTGATCACATTCGGATGTGCAGGCATTACGGCTTTCTGCTTTATCGGAGGCATCGTATCACTTTCCACTATAATCATCGGCGTGGTCGCTCTCTTCATGGGTCTTATCGTTCAGTGCGTCAAGGTCCTCATGGATAAGGCGATCGATATCAAAGAAGAAATGGATCTTACGATTTGAGGTGATCTTATGGCTATTGTTGTAAATATTGATGTTATGATGGCAAAGCGTAAGATCTCAGCAGGCGATCTTGCGAATCAGATTGGAATCACTCCTGCCAACCTGTCGATACTTAAGAATCAGAAGGCGAAGGCAGTGAGATTCAGTACATTGAATGATATATGCAGAGTGCTCCAGTGCCAACCGGGCGACATTCTGGAATATGTTGAAGATTAAGATTTTTTAACGGAGACAATCAAATGGATACAAAGATCAAAACGGCAGACAGCCTGAAACTTGTCTGTCTTGGGTTAAGTTACGTTTTTTCCTTCGCATACGTTTACATGTTTATACGTGATGTCGAGCAGGGACCGCTCACGATCTGGCTTACGATCTTATCGGTAGTTGCCATAATCTGGCTCGAACTTACGATCAGACAGAAGGCCCTTCTGGGAGAGCTCGAAAACAATAAGAAACGCACATTCGAGACCAGGTTCTGGGAAGTCATCATCGTATGCCTGTCACTTAATACCTACTTCGGACTCGGAAAATACTATCCGGCATACACATTCATGTTCCTTCACGCATCCATTATCTATGCGGTGCTCTGCGGAACGGGACACCTGTTCAGGGACGGTTCCAGCATCTTTATGCCGGGCGACCTCATCAACGGCTTTGCCAGGATCCCGTTCGCCAATTTCCCGGGCAGGATCATCGCAGTTGTTGAAAGCATCATGATGAGAACAAAGAAGAGCGTCAGCGAAGACGAAGCAGCCGGAACGGAAGCAAAGCCTTCGAACAGAGCTCCAAAGGTATTCCTCGGCATCGGTATCGCGGTCGTATGTTTTATCACTTTGATCGTGGCATTTAATAATCTTGCCAATGTCGACAACAACTTCGCCAATGCAAAGACCGCGATCGAGAGATTTTTCATCAACTTCAGGATCGATGAGCAGATACTGGCTTCGCTTATCCTCTCGATCCCTGTAGGAATGTATCTCTTCGGACTCTTCCAGGGTTCCGTCAGGATGAAGAACAGCTTCGAGAAGAGAGTTGAGACGAATGTCACGAAGGGTATGTCCAAGGCAAAAGTCTTACCGAAGATATTGTTTTCGATAATACTTATCATATTTATTGGAGTCTACCTGGCATTCTTTATCTCACAGGCAAGCTACATGTTCAGCGGCTTCTTCGGCATTCTTCCTGAGGAATTCACCGCATCCGAATACGCGGTAAGCGGATTCTATGAGCTCATCAAGGTTGTTGTCATCAACTTCTTCCTGCTGTCGCTCATCAGGGCTTTCTCCGTGGAGAGCAAGCTCGTCAGGATCCTCTCGGTCATCCTCATGGCGGAAAGTACTCTGTTCTCAACGATCTCCGCTTCCAAGATCATCCTTTACATGTCCAGATTCGGATATACGGAAGCAAGAACACTGGGCCTCTGGGGAACGGCAGTAGTATTTGTGGGAACGATCCTCGCGATATTGAACCTCACCACCAAGTACAAGAAGGTCTTTGCTCCTTGGCTCTGGTTCTCGGCCGCAAGCTATGTAGTAATGAATTTCATCGCATATTGCTTCAGATAACCATACCCGCTAAATGGAATAAGGTAAAACATATAATGGGAGTGCCCGGTTCGGGTCTCCCTTTTATATTTTTCGAAAAAGATAGGGAAGGGTTGCAAAATGTTCTTAAAGGTGTAAAATTACACCAAAGGAGAAAAAGAGAGGGATGGAATCATGAAAAGAAAGATGACAGCGATCATAGCGGCACTGATGATAGGGATCATGCTGGTCTCAGGTTGTGGAGTCAATCTTTATCCATGGCAGATGAAATGGGACGATCAGCTGAGCGAGGCTTATGATGATGAGTTTACTTTCGAATTTCACCATAGTATTGCTCCGGATTACTTTGATATAGATATGAATACGTGTCATTACACCAGCGAGAAATGTAAAGACCGGGTCATAACGGTCATAAAGAGGCATGGGCAGCTGAGATCGGACTATATGACGATCCGCTACAGTGATGAACTGGAAGATTATATGAAGGAATATTATGACGGCATGTTCGAATGCGACAGATACGAATTCGTAACGCCCTATGCCAATATT
>CADCQX010000121.1 GCA_902803695.1 Oscillospiraceae bacterium | reverse complement strand
GTTTCAACTTCCTTGACACTGACTCTGTTAAAGTCTCCGCTTATGGAATGCTTGAGACAACTTGCTGCAACCGCATATTCGAGAGCCTTGTTATCATCGTCATATGTACGAAGGCCATAGATAAGACCGCCAGCGAAAGAATCTCCGCCACCGACTCTGTCAACGATATCCTTGATCTCATATTTACGGCTTACATAGAATTCGTTTCTGTTATTGATACATGCAGACCATCCGTTATGATCGGCACTGTGACTCTCACGAAGTGTAATTGCTATCTTTTTAGCATTCGGATAAAGCTCAAGAACCTTATCGGAGAGTTTCTTATACTTGTCAGTATCGAGCTTGCCGCTTTCGACTTCAACATCAAGAGCGATGCCCAGAGACTTCTGACAGTCCTCCTCGTTTGCGATGATTACGTCCGTCAATGAAGCGATCTTTGTCATGATCTCGTCAGCCTTAACCCCGTATTTCCAGAGATTCTTACGGAAGTTCAGATCACATGAGACCGTAACCCCATGCCTTTTTGCCTCTTCGCAAGCCTTGATCGACAGATCTGCCGCACTCTGAGAGATGGCAGGCGTGATTCCTGTAATATGGAACCAGACAACATCATCAAATACCTTGTCCCAATCGAAAACATCCGCATTTGCGAGAGCCATAGATGAATAGCTTCTGTCATATACTACGCGGCTCGGTCTCTGATTTGCTCCGGACTCAAGGTAGTAGATACCCATCCTGCCTTCGCCTCTTAAGATCTTATCTGTACCGACTCCAAACTTACGGAGTTCTCTTATGCATTCGTCGCCGATAACGTTTTCGGGAAGAACAGTAAGAAATTCGGAAGGCATGTCATAATTTGCAAGAGAAACAGCGACATTAGCTTCTCCACCACCGAAGGTTGCTTCAAATCTCGGAGTCTGGAAAAATCTCTCATGCTCCGGAGTCTTAAGTCTCAGCATTATCTCTCCCAAAGTTAATACTTTCATCATCATATCCTCCCTAATCACTTCCTCGCTTCGGCGATCTTAGCGATCGTCTGCTTGGATATCTCGGTTATCTTATCGAAATCCTGATTTTTGATATCAGCCTTTGTACAGACAAAGCTGCCGCCGATGGCTGTTACAAAAGGAGCAGAAACATATTCACTCATGTTCTCCTCATTGATTCCGCCTGTCGGAAGGAACTTAACACCGGTAAACGGGGCAGCGAGAGCTTTAAGAGCTTTAAGGCCACCATATACATTCGCAGGGAAGAATTTTACAACATCAAGGCCGAGGGACATGGCTTTCATGATCTCAGTAGGAGTAGCACATCCCGGGCAACAATAGATACCTCTCTCAAGACAGAGCTTAACAACTTCCTCATCAAGACCAGGAGAGACGATAAACTCCGCTCCGGCATCGATGGCTTCAATTGCCTGTTCTTTATTAACAACTGTACCTGCGCCGACGATCATATAAGGACATCTGGAAGAAACTTCCCTGATACAATCCAGTGCGCAATTAGTTCTAAGTGTGATCTCCATGAAGCATATACCGCCGGCCAGAAGTGATGCTGCGAGAGGGACAGCGTCCTTCACATCTTCCAAAACTACAACCGGAACAATACCGACTTCATGAATCTTTTCTTTGATATCCATTTTAAAACTCCTCTAACAAGCCTACTAGTATTCTAGCACATTTTATCTTGTAATCAACATTATTTTGCTGTAATGTTATTAAAAGATAATATCTAACAGATATTTTAACGCAGCAAAGGAGATTTTGTATGTCGCAATTTATCAATGACAGATTTCTTTTGAGTTCAGATAAGGCTTATTCCCTATATGAAAAATACGCTAAACCCCTTCCAATCGTTGACTATCACTGTCATATCGATCCGAAAGATATAGCAGAGGATGTATCATTTTCCGATCTTTCCTCGATCTGGCTTTCCGGCGATCACTATAAATGGCGTCTCATGAGAGCAAACGGTATTTCCGAGAAATACATCACAGGCGATGCTTCTCCGAAAGAGAAATTTATAAGCTGGGCAAAAACGATCGGCAATGCTATAGGAAGTCCGCTTTATCATTGGAACTGTCTTGAGCTTGCACGCTACTTTGATATCTTCGATCCTCTTACAGAGAAAAATGCCGAAGAGATCTGGGACAAGACATGCAAGATGATGGCTGATCATCCTGAAAAATATACTGCCAGAGGTCTCATCAATTCTTCAAACGTTAACGTTATCTGCACAACAGATGATCCTTGTGACGATCTTAACTGGCACAAAATGATCAAGGATGATCCGACTTTTGAGACTATGGTCCTCCCTTCGTTCCGACCTGATCCGATACTCGATATCGAGAAAGATTCTTTTGCTGATTATATTGCAAGACTGTCTGAAGTTTGCGGTCATAATATCGACAATCTGGATGATCTTTTGAGAGCCATCGACAGCAGGATCGATCACTTCATTTCTCACGGTTGCAGGATCGCCGATCACGGTACGGAATTTCTATTTTTCGAGGAAGGAACAAAGGATCAGATCGAGAGCATTTTCGAGAAGAAAAAGACGTCTTCCCTGTCTTCACTTGAAATCGATATGTACAAGACTTTTATCCTTCTTCATTGTGCTCGAAAATATGCAGAGAACAACATCTCAATGCAGCTTCATTTTGGTTGCATAAGGAATGTCAACGAAGAAAAGCTCAACACTCTCGGAGTAAACTGCGGATGCGATTCGATCAGCGGCACGAACAATTTCATCACGCCTCTTTCGAAGATCCTCTCAAAGCTTTCTTCCGAGAATTCTCTGCCGAAAACTATCCTTTATAGCCTTGACCCGAACAACAATGCTCTGATCGATACTCTCTGCGGTTGTTTTACAAACGTTCATCACGGTGCGGCATGGTGGTTTAACGACAACATGAACGGAATGCTCGACCATATGAGATCCCTTTCATGTCAGGGATATTTCCCGGGCTTTTTGGGTATGCTCACAGACTCGAGAAGTTTCCTTTCATACACTCGTCACGAGTACTTCAGAAGGATACTTTGTTCATTCATTGCAGATCAGGTTAATTCAGGTCTTTTCCCTGATGATGACGATATCCTGGAAGACATTATCGAGAGGATCTGTTACCGCAACTCACTTGGTCTTTTCGAATAAAGACTTCAAATCAAATAGCAAGGCTTGGAACTATCGGTTCCAAGCTTTTTTATTGCACTAAAACCTGCTAACAAAAATCAAGTACTTGTTGGCAGGTTTTTCTTTGGTGCATTTTAGGCATGGCAAACAGACCGGAGTTAAATCCG
>CADCQX010000120.1 GCA_902803695.1 Oscillospiraceae bacterium | reverse complement strand
GCGGCAGATGAGGCCGTTAAAGCTGCGATCGAGTTTAAGTAAATGGTAAAGCGCATTGTTTCTTTGTTACTTTGTTTGGTAATGCTTCCTTTAACAGTATCCGCTGTTAAGGGAAGAGATACTCGTTCCGTGGAAAGATTATCCGGCACGAGGAGAGCTATGAGGGTTCAGCGAGGAGACAATGACCCGCAATTCTTTAATCCGTTCAACTACGTAGCACCGTATAAGGACTACACATACTACGGTGCATCCGGAGAATCTTTGACAGTTGCTGTTGAAGGTTCCGACATCGTTATGAAACCTGAAGGCGGCAGTGTTAAATGGGATATACAGGTCTTGTCCTATTATGATACGAGACTTGAATTGTCGGAGGTAGGAAATTCAGAGAAAAGGATAGATGCTTCTTCCCTGGAGGTCGGAGGATCATATTTCATCTCGCTTATAGTGGATTTTTCTGACCGCTCCTTCTATGATGAAGCACCTGTTATCTCGAAGAACGATGATGGTGAAGTATTCTTCGTCATGGCAAAGTCCTACGAGGTCAACAGACAGAGAATGGAAAAACTTTCCATGTTCGGTGATCCTTATGAGGCTTTCACCAAGGATCAGAAAGATATCGAATATGATCAGCACGACGTTAAGAAGCTTGCAGAAGAAATTACTAAGGATTGTGCTGATGATTATGAGAAAGTTTTCGCTATCTACACCTACATGACTAGTGAGATGTATTACGATCTTGATCAGCTGGATTATGATAACGATGTAGGTTATCAGGATGATGTACTGACACTTCTCAGAAGAAAGATCGCTATCTGTGAAGGATTTTCCAATATGTTCGTTGGTCTTTGCAGATGCTGCGGAATCCCGGCTACTGAAGTATACGGAAGCGGATATGATTATGATGTTATGTGGCTCTACATTGATGTAGAAAATACCACCGACAGTAATCACGCATGGAACGTGGTATATATAGACGGAAGATGGCACACTCTTGATATCACATGGGATAACCCGAACACCTATCACAATGGTGAGTTTGAGAAGGGTGATCCGACTAAGGACTTTTTCCTTCTTCCTCTTGAGTCTATCTCCTATACACATCTCGTGATCAACTCAGACTTTTCCCATTCGATCCCGGCTAAGGGTTCATGTGGAGAAGATGCTACTTTCGAGATCGATGAGAATGGCGTATGTACGATCTACGGTTCAGGCGAACTCATTATGCCTAATACGAATACTGACTTCTTTGAACTGGTATTTGATGAGGATTCCAATATCACTTCGATCGGTGACTATGGTCTGTTCAATTGTGATCAGCTTACCAGTATAATCCTTCCTGATTCGATAACAAGGATCGGTGACTGTGCATTCCTTAGTAGCGAAGACCTGGAGTATGTTTATATCCCTGAGAGCGTTATCTCGATCGGTGATGAGGCATTTAGCCTTTGTGATAAACTTGCATACTGCAGAGTTCCTGACGGAGTAACTATAGGAAAACTTGCTTTTGACAACTGTCCGAGACTTATCTTGGATATCCAAAGCAAAAAGAAGATAAGCTTCGACGGATATTTGGTAAGACCGGTTCGTGTTATAGCAAGGGATGAACAGTAAATGTCATATATTGAATTTAAAGACGTAAAGAAGATCTATAAAACAGGCGACGTTCAGGTTAATGCCTTGAACGGCGCCGATTTTTATATTGACGAGGGTGAACTGTGCGTTATACTCGGTCAGTCGGGAGCAGGTAAGACTACGCTTCTCAATATCCTCGGAGGTATGGATAAGCTTACGACAGGAAGTGTTTTTCTGGACGGAAGAGAGATATCCAAATTGAGCGACAAGGAACTTGCCTTATACAGAAGACATGATGTGGGATTCGTTTTTCAGTTCTATAACCTGATCCCTAATCTTACGGCAATCGAAAATGTTGAGATGGCATCCCAGCTTGTTAAAGAACCTATGGATCCCGAAAAGATCCTTTCTGAAGTAGGCCTTGAAGAAAGAAAGAGTAATTTCCCTGCACAGCTTTCCGGAGGAGAACAGCAGCGTGTTGCCATAGCAAGAGCGTTGGCTAAGAATCCTAAGCTTCTCTTGTGTGATGAGCCGACGGGAGCTCTTGATTATCAGACGGGTAAGTCGATACTTAAACTGCTCCAGAAATTGAGTGTAGGAAAGAATATGACAGTCGTCATAATAACTCATAACTCGGCTCTTACCGCCATGGCGGACAGAGTCATCAGACTTAAGAGCGGAAGAGTTGAAAGTAATGTTGAAAATATAAATCCTGTTCCTGTTGAAACTATTGAATGGTGATCTATGAATCGCAGCTATTGGAAAGTTGTTTTTCGATCGATAAAAGGAAGTCTTGCAAGGTTCATCGCTATCCTGGCTATTATCGCGTTGGGAGTCGGATTCTTTTCAGGTCTTCGTGTCACCATGCCTTCTTTTATGCGTACGGGAGACAAGTATATAAAGGAACACGAACTGTTTGACTATAGACTTATATCCACCATAGGATTTACCGAAGAAGACATAGAAGAGATATCGTCAGTTGAAGGAATAAGAGCATGCCGCGGTGCAGTATTTAAAGACGCACTTGCAACTGTTATGGCTCAGGGAAGCAGTGAAGAACCGATAGGTTATGATGTCGTAAGATTTCACACATTGACTGCAAACGTTAACGACCTGGAACTCGAAGAAGGAAGACTTCCTCAAAGTCCGGATGAGGTCGTTTTGGACGGATATATGTGCGGATCAGATGTTATCGGTAAAAAGCTGGTGCTCAAGGAAGATGACGGTTTCACATATAAGGAGTTCACTGTAGTCGGAAGAGCAAGGTCTCCGTATTATCTGAATTTCCAGCGTGGTACGACAGATGTCGGAGGAGGCTCAGTAAGCTACTTTGCATATGTCATGGAGGACGGATTGGATTTCGAATACTATACGGAAGTATTCGTTAAACTCGATAGTGATCTGGAGTCTTATTCGGATGAATATGAGAAGAATGCCGATGAGTTTGAAACAGTCATTAAACAAAAGACTGAGCAGGTGATCAACCAAAGGTTTGATGATCTTATTGGTGAGGCAAAAGAGGATCTTGAAGAGGGAGAAAAGGAATTCAAGGATTCTTTGAGAGAAGCCAATGATGAGATAAAAGATGCTGAGCAGGAACTCAAGGATGCAAAAGAAGAACTTGATGATGCGAAGGTTCAGATAGCTGATGCGGAAACTGAACTTGCTGATGCGAAAGAAACCATCGATTCTTCAGATGAGAAGCTTGATGAAGCAAAGCTTACTTTGGAAGAATATGAGATCAAGATAAGCGAAGCGGAAGAGACTTTCGCTGAAAAGAAAGAGGAACTGGATGCTGCTAATGAGGAACTTGAAAAAGTAAGACCTCTTTTGCCTGATCTTAAGACGGCAAAAGAAACTCTTGAAGCAGCACTCGGTGAACTTGAGACAACTAAGGATACTCTCACCGAACAAAAAGAAGGTTATGCCCTTGCTCTGGAAGCACAGGGTGATGTTGATGATCCTGTTTATACCAAGGAGGGACTGGAAGCTCTCGTTGCGGCTCTGACCGAAGTTGAGACACAGTATGACGGAGTTAAGGAACAGCTGGATCAGGTTAATACTCAGATAACTTCCATCGAAGAAGCAGAGGAACTTTATCAGAGCGGTCTGGAAGCTTATAACTCTGCGTATGAGGAATTCGAATCACAGAAATCCGAATATGAAGAAGCCAAGTCAAAATATAACAAAGGCATCAATGATCTGAACAGCGGAATCAAAGAATATAATGACGGCGTTTCCGAATTGGAGGACGCCAAGAAAGAGTACGAAGAAGGTCTTAAGGAGTATTTCGACGGTGTATTTGAACTCGGAAGAGCTAAGTCGGAACTATCGATGAATGCAGCTTCGACTTCGCAGCTTTTGGGACACTATCAGGTCAAGATCGACTCTTTTGAAGATCCTGAGATATATGTTTTAAGGCGCGATACGAATGTGGGTTATGTCTGCTTCGAAAACGATGCGAAGATCGTTGACGGAATGGCTGAAGTATTTCCTATATTCTTCTTTGCCATTGCTGCTCTTGTATGCTCTACAACGATGCAGAGAATGGTAGCAGACGAACGCGTTCAGATAGGTACGATGAGAGCACTTGGTTATACCAAGACTTCCATCGTAATGAAGTATGTTATCTACTCGGGTCTTGCCGCTGTGATCGGATGTGTGGGAGGATTCTTCGGAGGCACCAGACTTTTCCCTTATGTCATATGGAAAGTCTATGACATGATGTACGGATTTGCTCCGATAACGTTCAAGAATGATTATCTGGTACTTGCTTTGTCTTTGATCGTTTCACTTCTTTGTTCAGTAGGTGTAACTGTCATCACATGCTTTGGTGAGTTCACGGAAGAACCAGCAGAACTCGTACGCCCGAAGGCGCCTCAGTCAGGTAAGAGGATACTATTAGAGAGGATCGGATTTATCTGGAAGAGACTTAAGTTCCTTCATAAGGTTTCTGCTCGTAATGTATTCAGATTCAAGAAGAGGATGTGGATGATGATCATCGGCATCGCGGGCTGTACGGCTCTCGTTATAACAGGCTTCGGTCTTAAGGATTCGATAGATAATCTCATCAACTTTCAATACGATGAGATCATGACATATGATCTGTCGGTTACCTTTGCGGATGATACTACCACCAAAGAGATGGAGGAGGCGTTTGAGGCTTCAAAGAAAGCGACAGGCACGGAAGCTTCCGAAGTTTTGTTGTATGAGACCAACGTTAAGCATACGAGCAAGGCAGCAATAAGAGATGTATATCTATTTGCTACATCAGATGAGAGTTTTACTGAGTATATAAGACCTCATTATGAGGGAACTGATTACGGTATTCCGGCTGATGGCAAGGTTGCCGTAAGTTCCAAGCTCGCTTCGACGAATAAGCTTAAACCGGGCGACAGCATCACCTTCGACGTGGGTGATGAAGGGGAGACCATAACGCTTACGATAGACTACGTTTTCGAGAATTATGTATATCATTATGCGATCATGAATGCTGAGACGTATGAGAGTGTTTTCGAAGAGGAATATAAGCCGAACGGGGCACTTTATCATATCTCGGATGACAAGGGTTATGAGTTCGGTGTATCAATGTCTTCGAATACGGACAAGGTCAAGGCGTGGAGCGTTACGGCCGAGTCCAGAAGGACATTCGGCGAGACCATGAAGCAGCTTAATTATGTGGTCATCCTCGTTATCGGATGCGCGGCTTTGCTGGCGTTTATCGTGCTTTTCAACCTGAATAATATCAACATCACGGAGCGAGTCCGCGAGATCGCTACCCTGAAGGTCCTGGGCTTTAATAAGCTCGAGACGGGAAGTTATGTCTTCAGGGAGAACTTTATCCTGGTGTTCCTGGGATTCCTGTTCGGTGTTCCTCTGGGAAAACTCCTGCACGCGTTCGTTATCTCACAGATCAAGATGGACATCGTTACCTATAAGGTCATAATAATGCCTCAAAGCTACGTGCTGTCGCTCCTGACTGTATTCCTGTTCTCGATCACAGTTGACCTTGTGATGCGCCGTAAGATTAACAGGATCGACATGGCGGAATCACTTAAGAGTATCGAGTGATCAGTAGGTCTTGTAAACAGCTACTTCGGAATTGAAATAAACAGGTTCCAGATATTGGGTGAATGCACAGTAGAGGTTTCCGCCGTACTTCTCACGCTCGAAAGGACCGACGACGATATAGCGGACGTCATACTTCATGAGAGTCTGCCATACCAGATCTCCGTCAGTGCTTGTATAGATCGTATCGATATCCGCATGTCTCGGATTTATGTATATGTCGAAAACATTCTGATCCGGGTCAGGAACGAGAAGATCAGTCTCTTCATCAACGATACCGTGGAATCTCCAAAGCCACTCATGAGTCTGCCATCCGAAAACGGTCGGAAGACCTGTATACGAAGAAACGAGGTTGTAGGAAGTATAAGATGTTCCGTATGCCTCACAGATCGTAGGAGAGCCGTCGATATTCTCATTCATCCAGTCGATACAGTTCTTAACTTCCAGAAGATTTCCGGGGTTAGGATTCGATTGGATATCACCGCTCTTAAATGTCGTCAGATATTGTGTTCCGTCCAGGGTCTTAAAGTTAGACTTCTTAAGATCGCCGCTTCTCTGCTCGAGAGAAAGGATCGTGTAGTGTGCAGGTACCAGAAGGAGAACTGCACAGAAGATAGCGATGGAGAAAGCAGGGAAACTGAAGTTGCCTTCTTTATTCGCGAACCAGAAAAGTCTGATGACGATATAACCGATCGCGATGGACAACATGATGAAGCCTGCGAAGGTGAACTTAAACATCGTATTAGATCTTAAGTATCCGCCTGTGTAGATGTCTCGTACGTAGAAGATCTCAGGTGCGATGAGCATCAGGAAGCCCGTGATCGACATACCGCAGATAAAGATATCGCAGAGGTTTCTCTCGCCGAAGAACTTGGAAACAGGATTTGTATATCCGTCGAACGGCTGATTGAAGAGAGCAACCTTTGTCTTGTTCTTCTTTTTGGTCGCGATGTAGTTCTTGGAAATGATCGTGTATACGATGAAGATAACGCAGATAAGAACATGCACTCCCCAGAGGATCATGAGCTGCCATATAGCAGAACGGTGAGTAACCTTCGCAAGTGCGTTGGAGATAAGGTCAAACTTCATGTTGAACGGCATAGCGAGAATGTAAGCAAGCGAGAAGAGAACGTTCATCGCGAGCGCTGTTCTCGTGAGTGCCGAAGGGAAGAATACCACAAGGATATATGCGAGAGCCGTCAGCAGGATCTGGAGAAGAACGTGGACGACAACTCTGTCGGCAAACGTCATATACGTAATGAGTATAAGTCCCAGATCAAGAGCGAAAGCTATAAATGTCGTAGGATAGATAAATGACTTCGATCTTACCGTGTTGAAGATAAGAAGTGTCATGGCACTGAAGATGAAGTAGATAAGGAAGTCCCAATAGTTTGTCATCTGTGCGACTCCGAGAAGAAGTCCGATAACAAAGATCTCAGGTTTATTGAGCAGCTTCAGTTCATGCATCATGGAAGTCTTGTTGATGCCGCTGAACTTGGAAGGTCCGAATACGGAACCTCTGCTCAACTCGTAGCCTGTCGGAAGCTCTGCTTTATAGAGAAGCGCGATAGCTACGGCAATGATGAGGATAACGACCATCATGGAGATAACGTGAGCATGAAGGTCTCCGACAAGGTAAGAATAGAACGGGAATTCGTGGATCGTAAAGTCACCTTCGTCGATCAGTTTTCCCATCTCATCATAAACCTTGGAATCAGGATTCCATCCGATAAAACGCGTGCTGTCCGGATAGAAGAAACCGTCAGTCTGACCGACGTCGATGCCGTGGTTCGCGAGCATTCTGAGGAATGAATTTCCAAGCGAATCCTCATCATAGAAGAATGAGTGGGAGTTACCGAAGATGATGGCCGTGAATGCGCAAAGTCCTCCGCAGATATACTTCGCAGCAGGATGGCCTTCGAAGCCTTTCTTTCTCGAAAACTCTATGAGCATCGTACCGACCGTGTAAGCGGAACCGAACGGGATCGCGATGGCGGTACACATTGAAAGCATATAACCGTAGTTCGGATTAAATCCGAAGAGCTTGATGATCAGCGCATAGATGAACTGACCGAAGTAATAGTAGTTGATCTTCTGTCCCGCAAGCCACATGTCGTTGGCAGGGAGCTTATCGGATCTGAGCATGGACATGATGAAACCGAAGTCCATGTATTTCTCCTGTCCTTCGATGTCAGGATACATACCCTTGAAGAAGCAGAGGAGAACGAATACGAATGAGAAGATAAGTTCCTCGATGAGGATATTTCTTATAACTTTGTCTTCGAATATCTTTTCCCTGGTGTTCTTGAGAAGCGGAGGGAATGCGTAGCAGAATACCGTGACCGCAGCAAGAATTATGATGAGGAAAAGCTTATTGAACCTGCATACACCGATATAGGTGAAGGTCCAGACCAATGTACTTAGAAGAAGAATGCCGATCGTTTTCGATAAGAAGTAGCCACCGCTCGAGAAATCTTTGAAGAGCATGAAGGTGAGAGGAAGTACTGCGAATCCGAGTATCATGAGAGCGATATGCCAGGTCGTGACATAAAGCGAATCCGTCATCGGCATGAGGATTATCGAGAATAAGAACGTGAATACCGGAGGTACCAGAAGCAAAAGCAGTTTTAATATGTTGAATTTCTTGGTCTGATTATTCGGCATCTGTGGCCTCCTCATTCTGAATGTTATTCAGGATCTTCTCACATATCCTGTTGGCAAGAGCCACTACACCGTCCATGCGGTTTTCCGGAAGTGACTGCGAATTTGTTGAAACGAGCGCTGAAGAACAGATGAAGACATTCGGTGAAGGCTCGGTAAGATCCGTATCAGGGAATCTTTCCGATACCGCATATCTTATCTTCGTAAGACGCCATGCTTTTATATCTGACTTCGTAATGCCCGGGAAGAGTTTACGGTAAGCGGAGAAATACGTATCCTTGATCTTGGCGTCATCCTCGACCCACAGCGGATCGGAGATGGAACAGTCGCCCACGAGATATACGACATTTCCGCCGTAGGAACGAAGTCCGAATGAATTTGAATGATTGACGATCCTCTGGAAAGGACAGCCGTCATTGACTTTCTGGAAATACACGTCCGACACCTTGCTCTTCAAAACGAGGAGAAGGCAGAATTCGGAGCGGTATGTGATGTTCATGAGCTGGTCTTTCATATTGATGCTTATCGGAAGACCGTAGCTCGAATTGATGAATGATCTGCATGAACCCGTGAAGATAACATAATCACTGATGAAATCTACACGGCTTGAATTACTCAGCACGCAGCTGGTGCAGTATTTGTTATCTGGAGTACCGTTACTCGAGATCTCAGCGACAGTGGTGGAATAATAGATCGTTCCGCCGTGGTCCGTGATCTCCTGCATGAGACGGTTGATGAGATCGGAAAAACCGTTGGTGAAGTATCCCAGTTTTTTGCGTGAAGCAAGACCATGCCAGAAGGAATCAAACCATGTGATGCCTTCGGAGATACCCAGCTCCTTTGTAAGTGACAGGAGCGCACGGTCAGTCTTTCTTAAGTGGTGGGGCAGAAGTTCCAGATATTCCTTGCCGATACGGCTCGATGCGAGAAGACCTCCCGGATAAGAGAGCTCTTCTATTATCTGAACCTCAAAGCCTGCACGGGCCAGCCGCATTCCGCAGACAAGGCCGGACAGTCCTGCACCAATGACACAAACGGATTTCTTCATCATAATCTCCCGTGGTTTACTTGATCATCTTTGCCTCGAGATAGAATCTCTTCTCGAAAGCTTCACCCATTGAGAAAGTCTTTCTCGGGAAGACACCTTCCTTGGAGATGGTCTCAAAGAAAGAGTCTTTTCTTACGTCAGGAAGAAGGATTCCCGTGTTGCCGCCCTTGGCAAGTGAACGTACGGAATCTTCTCCGTGGATATAGTCAACTTCGATTCCGGAACCGTCCAATTTCGTATTGGAACTTAAACTGTCGAGGAACAACTGGATTGATCCTACAGCGAGCGTGTGAGGTGCCTTCTTGATACTGAGAACCGTATCATCGCAGCCTTCTGCTACGAATACGATATTCTGTGCGCCCTCGATCTTCTCTGTTCCGACGCTTGCGTCGTTGTCCTTAAAGAACTCCATTGCCTTCTTAAGAAGGTTCTCTTTATCCATTCCGAAAACGACTCTGTGGATAGGCTCGAAGTCCAATCCCTTATCGTGGATGTTAACGATCTCAACAAGTGCAAATCTTGCTGGGTGATCGCCTCTCTCCTTAATATCCAGGTCGTCCTTGATGTTGTCCCAGTGAGCCTTTGCTGAAGCCAGAGAGTGGTTGCCGTCGCCTACTGCAAAGAGCATTCCGTCTTCGCTTCTGTCAAGAAGCTCTGCAAGCGCATTTGTCATCTCATCGAAAACATCCGTCTGCGCATTTACGAAATATCCCGTAATATGTCCTGACTTTCCGAAAAGATCGGTGTCGTAGATCGGCTTGCTGTTCTTAGCCTTAAGATC
>CADCQX010000119.1 GCA_902803695.1 Oscillospiraceae bacterium | reverse complement strand
TGAAAAGTATTTGGGGAAAGCTGATAGTTATAATTTATGTTTTGTTGTTCGCGGTAAATCTGTTTTTTGCAGTTGTTGATCTCGATGATCTTTTTTTGCCGGAGTACATAAAAGTATCCGAGTCAGGAGGACTGTCGGGACATAGTTTTAACATGTACTCGGTTAGCAGGGAAAAAGGTAAGTATTACATCAATCATTCCATCGAGATCACCAGGGAAGAGTATAAGCGGTGCGTCGGTGCAAAGATAGATTTTAAGGAGCCGCAGCTATATTCGGCGGGCTCTGATGCATATTATTATTCTTTCCGCATCAAGTATCCTTTCGAAAAAGAGGAGTATCACGAGGTCGGCTATTGCGGTTCTCCGTTGGCGCAAAGGATCAAGATGCTTATGCACGATAAAGAAGTGGGTAAAGAGACTCCCGATATAGAGAATGCGCTGGTGAACGTTTTCGATAAATACAATGTAAAGAGCGCATATGTCACATACTATGATGGAGATAAGAGCATGAGAAATGTCTTTTACGGGGCTTTGTATAATATGAATTTGCACAAAGACGAGAGATATATCAAGATCAACGATGCGTTCATGGCTGAACTCGCCAACATGCGGATGTACAGCGGCACTGATTCCATGCGCAAACGTGGCGACAGCGGTAAATTGTATCTTGGTACGAATACGAAATTGATGGCCAAATATGTGGAGAATAATACCGGGAAGAAGATCTTAGATTACGTGCCTGATGAGAGGGGTATCGTAAGACCGAGGACCGCATCGATATCGAATTTCTACGCGTCGGTCAATTTCATCATTGTACCGAAGAAAGACAACAGATATATGACTGTCAAGGCAGCAAAGTACTATAGATTCAGATATTTCGATCATGCGCTGAAGGGAACTGAACTTGTGTATTTCAAGGACAGATCCTGTGAAGATCTGACGGTCCTGGTCTACTGTATCCCGGGTGAGGTCAAGAACGGATGTATCGTCTTTGAGACGGACGATCTTCTCACAAGGCAGCTCCTGATAATGGAGATCAAACTCGCGATCTTGACCGACGGCAAGCTTCCGGTCATGAGGGGAACGTGCCTTACCGCGCATGTGCTCTTTATCGGAATGGTCCAAACATTGATCCTCGCAGGAGTGATGATAGTTAAGGTGTTGATCATAGACCGCAGAAGGACCCGAAAATGATCCTCCGATCCGAGCGGATTTCTGATAAGATTATATAAAGAGGTTCGCGCGATGATCTGATGGAGGTGTTATGAAAGTACTGGGATTCATTTTTCTATTCCTGTCGGCGCTGGTCACAGTTAAGTTCGGCATGGCCTCGTTACGCTGGAGCCAGCTGGAAAAGGAAAACCGCGAGCCCTACTGGGAGGCGATCCTCAGAGATGTCTTCGGCATTAAGAAATGAATATTACGGATGAAGGAGTCGGCAAGACTCCTTCTTTTTTGAAACCTTCACGTCCGAAAGTTGATATTTATAGTGAAGGCGGGAAAGGAAAAAGTAATGAGAAATATGTACGACAAGATAGAATGGCGCGAGCCTAGTGATGAGGATATGAAGCGCATACGCCGCGCGATAGTCAAGAATAAGGTGGAGTCCTTTATTCTTCTGGGCGTTCTGTGCATCTTCCTTCTGGTGTTCCTCGTTAACATCAGAGACTTTATCGCCATGGCCTGCAATAACATTCCGGGCGTTATCATCTGCACGGTTGTTTTGATCCCGTTTCTGATCTTTATCCTGAGACGCATCCACCTGTTCTCGCACTACAAAGTCGCAGACGTCACCGTCGAAGAGATCGTACTCTCCAGAAGCTCTGAGACCAGCATCTGGGCAACAGCCACGATCTCACAGGGCAGCACCGTCCTAAGAGACGTAAACATATTCTCCAAGGGTCATCCTGAAGCCGGATCTCAGGTCCTTCTTTTTATCGAAAACGATGACTCCTGGACAGTGGGAATTATTTGAGGTTTAGATAAATGAGATCTGTAAAATGCATCGTAGTCTTTCTTATCGTCCTGACGCTTTTTGCTTCTTGCAAACCGTTACGATAACGGCGTCGGCCAGGACGGGCTCAGCCAATATATCAGTGACATGGGCATGTTCGCGCATTATAACGATGTCGATGATATTCCGGCAGAAGGGATTGAGGGAAGACTCAGTATCGAAAATGATAAACTGGTCTTCGTTCCGGTTTGACGCTATAATAATCACATCAACCTCAATAGGAGTGAAATATGATGAAACGAATTAATTGCTCGGTGCAGT
>CADCQX010000118.1 GCA_902803695.1 Oscillospiraceae bacterium | reverse complement strand
GAAGGATACATTTTTTGGCAGAAAGATCAGAATTACGCGTTCGCAGATTTCACGTCGTGCATTGACACAACAGCAGCCTAACGTTCATAGCGTAAAGGTAGTTGTAGATGGCACCCCTAAGACTATGAAAGTTTGCACACGCTGCCTTCGTTCCGGTCTCGTAAAGAGAGCTTGATGAAGTTAAACTGATTATCCGAACCGCTGATCATTTTGATCGGCGGTTTTTTGTTGCCCCGAAAACGGAGTTTCGCTCCGATGATATAATAAAAATGATTTTTTTCTTATCGGGTGTAATTTCTCGATGCCGACGCTTAGTTATATGGTTGAAGGAGGTTAAAAAGATGAATGACGATCAGATCTTAGATCTATTCTTCGACCGCTCGGAACAGGCGATAAGCGAGACATCCGCTAAGTATGGAAAACTTGCAAGGACTGTTGCTTTTCGAATAGTAAGAAACGAAGAGGACGTTGATGAATGCGAAAGCGATACATATCTTGCACTTTGGAATACTATCCCGCCGCAAAGGCCTAATCCGTTTGTTGCCTACATTTGTAAGCTCGTAAGGAACATTTCCGTAAACAGGTACAAGTACAACACGGCAGAAAAGAGAAACAATCTCTATGACATCTCATTAGAGGAACTCGAAGGATGTTTGAGAGGTAATTCTGATGTTGAGAAGGAACTTGATGCAAAGGAAGCAGGAAAGATCATCAATGCGTTTCTTGGCGGACTAAATAAAACAGACAGAGTTTTATTCATGAAGCGTTATTGGTTCAACATGAGCATCGATGAGATAGCTTCGGAAACAGGATTCACGAAGAACTACATCAACGTGCATCTGCACAGGACAAAGGAAAGGCTTAAAACTTACCTTTCCAAGGAGGGATACTATGAAAAATAATAATGTAGAGACATTGCTTTCGGCAGTAGATGAGAAATATATAGCAGAGACTTTGGAGTTTAAAAACAGATCAAAGGTTCTCCCGTTAACGGCAAACCTGGGAGTTAAGATCGCTGCTGGCGTTTTGGCATTTATCGCCATCGGTGCGATAACGGTATATGCGACAGGTAAGATTATGAGCAAGCCTGAGATCGAAGAGCACGAGATCATTATCCGCAATCTGGATTATGAGGAATTGAATACTCAAAGATACGATTGGAGGGAAACCACGGACGATCCTGTTTCAGAGGAAGTCGAAGGTGGCGAGAATGATAAGTGGTTCCTGAAGAAAACGACGTATTACGGAAACTATAAGACCATTAACTACGTCTATGATGATTACGATAAGGCCATGAGTGAGTGCCCTATGGATCGTTGGTTTGAATCTCATCCGGGAGAACTTAAGAGTTTTTCATGGCGAATGGAAGTGGATGACAACGATACGATCAGATCTTACGATGCTACGGCCATAGTTGCTTATGAAGACACCGAGTACGTATATGCCGAGTATTATTTCCCGAATAAAGAGGATGATTACGGTTCTTTCGGAGTCGAAGTCAACGATCCGCACAATGAGAGAACATACACCAACGCGAACGGAACGGAATACGTGATCATTGATGATGACGAATATTGGGGTGACACATACATGGGAGTATATTCTTATGTCATGTTCTCATATGACAATTATTATGGCATCTTTACTTTCGAAAACATGACCGACGAACAGATCCATGAGGTTCTTGATGCTCTGGTCTTCTGATCGGCGATGATAATTTCTGACTAAGAAAACGGCGTAGACCCAAATGGATCTGCGCCGTTAGTTTTTGTTTTAATGTATCTTACTTAACTTCGATAACGGACTTGCCGCCCATGTACATACGAAGTGCCTCAGGGATCCTGATGGAGCCGTCCTCGTTCAAGTTGTTCTCGAGGAAGGCAATGAGCATTCTAGGCGGAGCAACAACAGTGTTGTTGAGAGTGTGGGCGAAGTAGTTGCCCTTCTCCTTGCTCTTGATGCGGGTGCCGAGACGGCGTGCCTGTGCGTCACCCAATGTGGAGCAGGAACCGACTTCGAAGTACTTCTTCTGACGTGGGGACCATGCTTCTACATCGCAGGACTTGACCTTCAGGTCAGCGAGGTCACCGGAGCAGCACTCGAGAGTTCTTACAGGGATATCGAGGCTTCTGAAGAAGTCTACGGAATTCTGCCAGAGCTTGTTGTACCAGTCCATGCTGTCCTCAGGCTTACATACGACGATCATCTCCTGCTTCTCGAACTGGTGGATACGGTAAACGCCGCGCTCCTCGATGCCGTGAGCACCGACTTCCTTACGGAAGCAAGGGGAGTAACTCGTAAGTGTCTGTGGAAGGTCAGCCTCATCGATGAT
>CADCQX010000117.1 GCA_902803695.1 Oscillospiraceae bacterium | reverse complement strand
TGCGCCCTCGCCCATAACGAAGCCGTCTCTGTCTTTATCGAACGGTCGTGAAGCTTTTTGGGGGTCGCTGTTGGACGAGAGAGCAGTAAGTGCTGCAAAACTGTTAATGCCTGTGGCAGTGATAGCAGCTTCCGTTCCGCCTGCTACCATTACATCTGCCTCATTGAGCCTGATGGAGTTATAAGCTTCGCCGATGCAGTGCGTACCCGTTGCACAGGCGGTGCTGATATCCATGGTCTTTCCTTTTAATCCGAACTGGATAGATATGTTGGCAGAAGCCATATTTGTTATCGCGATAGGGATATATAAAGGATTTATCTTTTTACCTGAGAGAACCTTTATTATTTCTTTCTCGTGATCCTGCATCGACCCAATGCCGCAGCCGACTATAACTCCGATACGATACGGATCTTCTTTTTCCATGTCGATACCGGCTTGATTAAGCGCCTCTCTTGTTGCGGCTACGGCATACTGGGAGAACAATCCCATTCTCTTGGAGGATTTAAAATCCATATAATCACGAGGATCGAAGCCTTTGACTTCGCCTGCAAGTTTTATCTTTGATTCAGACACATCAACTTTAGTAATGGGACCAATTCCATTTTCTCCGTTTTTCAGTGCATTCCAAAATGAATCAACATTGTTTCCGAGAGGAGTTACAGCTCCCATTCCGGTAATAACCACTCTTCCGGTTTCCATTATGATCCTCCGTTCATGAGATATATTCTTCAATTAGAAAGTTTATGTTTATTTATCTGAGGCTTGAACGGGCAAATATTTATGTTTGTTTGAATTTGATGGGATTCATATATTTGTGCGAATTAGGATAAAAACGCGAAAATGCGCAAATTCGAACAGAAAAAGTATGATATTATAGTTGCTAATGAGGACACGGAGGAAGATTTATGGCTTTGCTTACCAAGGGCGCGATAATGACAGCTTTTGAGGAAATGTTGACCGAGATGCCTTTCGACAAGATAACGGTATCTTCATTGGTAAAGCGAAGCAGTATCAGCCCCAATACATTTTATTATCATTATCAGGATAAATACTCACTTCTGAATGAATGGTTCGGCATGAGACTTCGAATGATCAGAAGTGATGTTGATGAATATACGGATTGGCAAAATAAGGTAAGGGTTTTCTTTTATATGTGCCGCGATAATCCGAAGCTCATCCACCACATCATTGATTCACTTTCGCGTGAACAACTGGAGCACTATATCTTTGGAATAACTGATGTAGTCTTCTTAAGTTATGTGAAGACAAAGACAACGGGTAAAGAGATCACCGACAAGAAGAAAAAAGAGATAGCCAGATTCTTCTCTTATGCTTTCATAGGATTCTTCCTTGAGTTTATGTGGAATGATATGAAGGATGACATAGAAGAGAGAGTCGATAACTTGAGCATGATCTTCGACGGCATCATCGAAGTTGCTACCAGATAAATTAATTGGCAGCAGGTTGCTTCTTTACGTTATGTATATATGAATATACGGAAGCGCTGATGATAATGAGATATCCTAAGAAACTGAAGATGTCAGGCTTCTGACCGAGGAAAATAAATCCCAGGATCGCTGCAAAGATAACCGATGAATAATCGTAGATCGAGATCTCCTTTGCAGGACATCTTGCATATGCGGATGTAATGAAGATCTGACCTGAACATGCACATGTACCTGCGAGAAGAAGGCAGATCAACTGCTTTAATGTGATCGGTTCGTATGTAGCGATAACGAATGGTATCAGCACGACACAACTGAATATCGAGAAGAAAGCAACGATGACTTCGCTTCTTTCTCCGTGGAGACTGAGTTTTCGCATAAAGGTATAAGCGATACCTGCAACAAGTCCTCCGGCAAGACCGATCAGGGCAGGGAAAAGATGCTCGGGATTACTTAAGCCTGTCGGCTTAACAACGAAAAGCGCACCGATAAATGCGACGATGATACAGAGCCACTGACGGCGGTTCGCGACTTCCTTGAGGATGAATATGGAAGCTAAGATCGCGAAGAAAGGTGACAGCTTGTTAAGGATCTGAGCATCAGCCAGATTGATGTGGCTTATTGCATAGAAGTTGAAAAGTATTCCGAGCGTTCCGAAAGAAGCACGGAGAAGAAGATACTTAAGACTTCCTTTTTTTACCTTGAACTTATCCTTGGATCTTATGAGCAGACCGAGCGACAGTATTATTGCCACGCAGTTACGGAAAAATGCTTTCTGGAAAACGGGCATCTCTCCCGACATGTTTACGAACAGAGCCATACATGCAAAAGAGAAGGCTGAGATGATTATAAATATAATTCCCATCGTCTTGGGATTTAATTTCTTTTTTTCTGACATACACCGTACCCGTTATGTTTGTTACGTTTAAAATATATTATCTATTGGTATAATGCGCAATTGCATTACAAATGGTTATTTTGACGAAAAACAACTTTTTCGAGATGTGCTAGAATAGTGACTAGAACTGAAAATGAGGAAGTTTTATGGGTTTTTATTATGACAGCGATCCTACGACTGAGTCGAACAGAAGGATCATCACATACAGACAATACGGGATCAATTTTGAATTCGTAACGGATACTGACGTGTTCAGCAAAAGTCAGGTGGATTTCGGAACGGATCTTATGATCACATCTGCGATAAGGGATCTGAAGGAAAGAGACGCGAAGGTCTGGTCGATCCTGGATCTCGGTTGCGGATATGGCGTTGTCGGAATCGTTATGAAGAAAGTTTTCAAGGGCGCGGAAGTAACCTGTGTTGATAAGAACAAGAGAGCAGTCGGTCTTGCGAGTGAGAACGGCAAGAACAACGGCGTTCCTCTTAAGGCATGCCTCGAGAGCGACTGTTTAAGTGCCATCGGAGAAGACGAGAAGTTCGATCTTATCCTTACGAATCCTCCGGTAAGGGCAGGTAAGGATACGGTATTCGCATTCTACGAGCAGTCCTATGAACATCTTAACGAGGGCGGTTCCATCTATGTTGTCCTTCAGCGTAAGCAGGGTGCACCGTCCACCGAGAAAAAACTTATAGAATTATTCGGAAACTGTGAGACTTGCGACATCAAGGCAGGCTACAGAGTTATGAGGTCGATCAAATGACATTACCATATTCTTTTCTCGATTCATTAGCGATGTTTTTTATCTATGCCTTTATCGGCTGGGTAATAGAAGTTATCTACTACGGACTTACTGAAGGCAAGTTCATCAACAGAGGATTTTTGAACGGACCTTTGTGTCCTGTCTATGGTGTCGGTTTCTACTGCGTAATCCTCGCACTCATGCCTCTCCAGGATAATTTCCCGTTGCTCTTTTTCGGCTCCATGGCTATAACGACAGTTATCGAGTTCATCGCGGGCTTCATACTTTACAAGATATTCAATCTCAGATGGTGGGACTATTCCAATTACAAGTTCAACCTCATGGGTTTCATCTGCGTGCAGTTCTCGATCTACTGGGGTGTAGCTTGTACCCTGGGAATGAAGATACTTCATCCTACGGTCCTTTTCATTCTCGAAAAAACTCCGTTTGTCCTCAAGGTCATTATCGTAAGTGCTTTCTCGGCTCTTCTTATCGCAGATATCATTACGACGGTTATCACTATCATCGGCTTTAAAAAGAAGCTTCTCCTTTTGTCAGATGTTTCAAAGGAGATCAGAAATGTTTCCGATAAGATCGGAGGCCATATCTATGACGGTGTTGAGACTGTTGTAAATAAAACTGCTCCTGCAGTCGAAGGATATAACACTTATAAAGAACTATACGTCGCCAACCGAAAAGAAGAAAAAGAGCTTATCTTTAAACACAGACAGGAAGAAAAGGCTCTTATCGAGAAGCTCGTAAAACAGGAGAAACCTGATATCAAGATCTCCCGTAAAGAGATCAATGAGAAGTTTAATCAACTGTCCCACGGTCTCAAGAAAAAAGAGAGAAGACTTGTTGCCAGACTTGCAGCAGGTAAGAACGATGCCTACAAGATGGTCATCAATGTTTTGAAGAAAGATGAGGAAAATGAGTTATGAAGATATTCGTAGCATCAGATATCCATGGTGATATTAAGAAGTGCGAAGATGTGATCGCCAAGTTTTATGAAGAAAAAGCAGACAGGCTCATTCTTCTGGGAGACATCCTCTACCATGGCCCGAGAAATGATCTCCCGGCAGATTACGAACCGAAGAAGGTGATCGCCGCTCTTAACGCTATCAAGGAAAAGATCCTGGCTGTCCGCGGCAATTGCGATACCGAAGTTGACCAGATGGTCCTCGAGTTTCCGATAATGGCTGAATATATGTATATCATATCGGGAGCCACGCCGATATTCGTTACCCACGGCCACCACCATTCTTTTGACAACCTTCCATATCTTTCGGAAGGCAGCGTATTTATCTGCGGACATACCCATGTGGCCCAGGATATCATGATCAACGGTATCCGTTGTATGAATCCGGGTTCTCCTTCGATCCCGAAGGGCGGAACGGATCCTTCATACATTATCATCGAAGACGGTGTACTTACTCTGAAAAAATTATATAATTAATGAAAAATCGGAGGTTCTGAGATGACCGGAAAAGATAAAAATCAGAATAGCCTTATCTCTAAGATCATGTTCATCATCTTTGTTGAACTCTATTCTCTTCTTGCTTCTTTTATCGGTATTCCTCTTTTGGCACCTCATGTAGCTTCATGGATCTGGATATCCCTTCTTTCGATATATCTGATCGGAGGACACTTCCTTGCATGTTATGTCCTTCGCAGGGAAAACCCGTTCCTGTGGCTTTACGGCATTCCGATCAACATCGCGTTTATCTGCATTATGGCGCATATCAATGATCCGTTCTTTGTAAGGTCTCTGGGACTTTACGGCATCATCTCGAATTTTAATCCCGAAGAGGATAAGCTCATTACGTTCATCCCGTATTATCTGGATTCGCTGATCTACGCTATCCTTATCGCAGCGGGCAGGATCATGTTTGCCGCACCTACTTATTTCATTGCCAAGAGCAACAGATTAAGTATCGAAGAATCTTGATTTGAAAAATTAAACAATCGTTGTATAATCTATCAGAGTATTTTTTGGAGGAGTCAATATGTCAGCTTGTGATTCATGCCCGTCAAAGGCATCATGCACTTCACAGAGCTCTTGCCCGTCAGCTAACGGCGACAGCCAGAGCCAGGCACCACAGAGCCTTTTGGAAGAGATCAATAAGTTTTCTTCAGTTAAGAAAGTAATCGGCGTATGCAGCGGAAAAGGCGGCGTCGGTAAGTCTCTCGTAACATCTATCCTTGCATCAAGACTTGCAAGAGACGGTTATAACGTAGGTATCCTCGATGCGGATATCACAGGACCTTCCATCCCTAAGGCATTCGGTCTCAAGGGTTCATTGAAGGGCGATGAGAACAAGAACATCATTCCTGCAACAACTCATTCCGGCATCAAGGCA
The DNA here is from genome assembly GCA_902803695.1 of Oscillospiraceae bacterium. Classification (GTDB taxonomy): domain Bacteria; phylum Bacillota; class Clostridia; order Saccharofermentanales; family Saccharofermentanaceae; genus Saccharofermentans. The sequence continues at coordinate 3,417 of CADCQX010000117.1, read as the reverse complement.
GTCAGCGTCAATCTTCTTCTCGAAAACGATGACGCACCGGTACTTTGGAGAGGCCCTGTAATCGCAGGTCTCGTTAAGCAGTTCTGGACAGACGTAAACTGGGGAACACTCGATGTTCTTCTTATCGATATGCCTCCGGGCACAGGTGACGTTCCGCTCACAGTATTCCAGTCGATCCCGGTTGACGGAATCGTCCTCGTATCCACACCTCAAGATCTCGTATCCATGATCGTAAACAAGGCAAGAAACATGGCTTTGATGATGCAGGTCAAGGTGCTTGGTTTTGTCGAAAACATGAGCTACGTCAAGTGCGGTAAGTGCGGCGAAGAGATCAAGCTTTTCGGTGATAACGAGAATGTTAAGAAGGCTGCAGAAGAGATGGGCGTTCAGCTCCTCGATAAGCTTCCTTTGGATCCTGATATCACAAAGCTCGTCGATGCAGGTGAGATTGAGAAGATCCCTCAGGGCAACCTTGACGGAACAGTAAAACTTGTTGAAAGCATGCTCGAGGGCTGATGAATTTACTTAAAAACAGATTTAGATCAATAACTGCCGTTGTTTTCGCTGTTTCTTTAATGGCGATGACGGCAGTTTCTTGTAAGAAAGACAACACAGAAGCTTCTTACGAACAATATTTAGGCGAGATATCCTATGATGCTTCGATCTATGCCATGAGCATGGAAAAGATCGAAGATGAGGAGGAGCCGGGCATCGTTTATCGCGAGGTAACGGATTATAACAGTGTTATAAATACCGCAGACAAGCCTGTTTTGCTGTATTTCTTCTCTACCAACTCGATTGATGCGGCAGGTGTCACTGCCGGCGTGGAAGATATCGCTCAAAAGCTCGACGGCAAGATCCTGGTCATCGGAATCGACATCATGCAGCACCGTGATATCGTTACCCGCTACAACATTATGGCTGTTCCGGATTTCGTCATTGTGGATCACGGCTCATTGAAATCAGGCTTTAATTCCATAAACTATGCTTACTGGACTGCTACAGATGTGTATAATTGGATTATCGAACAAGGTATCAGCTAAGGAGATAACACATGGAATACGCATACATCACAACCGTCGGACAGGACAGTCATGCTTTTGATCTGAAAGCAGATTGTGAGGATATCATGCTCGCCGGAGTTAAGATCCCGCACGATCATCCGTATCTCGCAAACAGTGATGGTGATGTAGTCTTACATGCGATTACCAATGCGATCTCCGGTTTTACGTGCCACAACATACTTGGCGGAATAGCTGATAAAATGTGCCTTGAGGACGGTATCAAGGACAGCCGCGAATATCTCAAGGTTGCTTTGGATGATCTTAAGAAGATCGACGGAACATCCATTGTTCACGTTTCACTTACCATAGAATGTAAAAGACCCAAGCTGATGCCTCATATGGAGGCTATGCGCTTGAGTCTTAGTACTCTTTTAAATATCCCGGCTTCACATATCGGCATTACTGCCACAACAGGTGAAGGTCTTACCGCATTCGGAAGAGGAGAGGGAATGCAGGTCTTTGCACTCCTTACGTTGCGCTCTCCGTTGCTTGACGCTTAAGGATCATCTCTGCGTAATCAATATCTTCCTTAGTGGTGATCTTGATATTTGTATAAGATCCTTCTACCAAATGAACTTTAAGATGAATTGCTTCAGCAAGTGATGTATCGTCAGTTGCTTCGATGTTGTGCTTGATTCCGTTTACATAGGACTGGATAAGCTTATCGAATCTGAATACCTGTGGTGTCTGAACTTCCATGAGTTCATCTCTGTCCGGTGTAGATACAACTTCAGGTGAAGCATTGTTGTTCTTGAAAGGACTCTTTGCAGCGGAAGAACCAGGTCTTCCGACAGCTGCAGGTCTTCCTGCCGGATTTGCTCTCTCAGCAGTACCAGGTCTTGAAGCAGGTCTTCCTGCAGGTACAGGTCTCTCATTTCTAGCCTGTCTTTCAGCAGCAGTTGCAGGTCTTGCAGCCGGTCTTACAGCAGAAGCCGGTCTTGTTACCGGAGGCCTTGCAGCCGGTCTTACTGCAGAAGCAGGTCTTGTAACCGGAGGTCTTGCAGCAGGACGTGTTGTCGGACGATCGTCATCATCAACAGTGATCTTGCTTGTATCGATCCTCTTGAATGGGGAAGAATTATTGAACTCCTCCTCAACTTTTGTCTCTTCTTCAACTACCTCTGGCTCTACTTCTTCGTCATCATCAACAGTGATCTCGTTGATATCGATCCTCTTAAACGGAGAATCAGGTCTGACGTAAGGAGTCTTCTTCTTCGCCTTAGGAGCTTCTGCCTTCTTTTTCTTGGCAGCTTCTTCAGCGGCAGCGTTTCTCTTCTGTTCTTCCTTAGCGATCTTGCCCATAACGGCACCACCGAGTCTGTCGGCGAGGGAAGGAAGTTTGGAGATATAATCCATTCCGAGTCCGAGAACAGGATTCTTGTTTGATGAAGAATCTACCGGATTGTCGGAAACAAATACCTTGTTCATTCTGTATCCGTCTTCATCGACCTCATCTCTAGGTGCCTCAAACGGAGAAGGTTCTTTTGCTTCTTCTCTTGCAGCAAAGATCTTGCTCTGCTCGGAAGCTTTCTTGCTTTCCATAAGGGATGTAAGAGAAGTAAAAGTCGGTGTGCTAGGAGCAGCAGGCTCTCTGTCTTCAAAAGCAGCGCGCAGATAATTTGCAGGCTCTTCCGGTTCAACAGGTTCCTCGGCAACAGGAGCTACAGGCTCTTCAACAGTCTTTCTGCCCGGCTTTTTAGGAGTTTCTTTGTTAACGGAAGGGATCTCGTCGAAGATATCCATCTTAGTCTGCTTGATCGTGCTCTTTACAGGAACAGCTGCAGCACAGATGTCATACTTCATTGCACCTTCAAGACATCTCTCCAGCGTAGGCTGATCTACGAGGCATCTTGCACCGTCGTGGATGAAAACGATGTCGTTGTCTCCAGGAGGGAAAGGAAGATCGGCCAAAGCCTCGATACCTCTCCAAACGGATTCCATTCTTGTCTTTCCGCCTGTTACAACCTGCTGAACAAACTCGAACTTGTTGTAACGGCACAAACCGTTGATTCTATATACCAATTCTTCGCTGGTTACAACGACCGCACGGAGCGAAACGCCGGAAGAAGCGAGACTGTCTGAAAATTTCTGGAAAGCACCAAGAGTTCTCTCGATGACGGATACACCGTCGATCTCCATGATCTGCTTGTTTACATCTGATTCCATTCTGGTACTCAGACCAGCTGCAGGAATGATTACAAAGATTCTGTTAACGTTTATTTTTGGCTTTTTTGTTATAGCTGCCGGACTCATAAACATATTACCTTTCTTGACTTTCACGAGAACAATATATCTATTGCCTCAGATAGGTTGTCTGCATATATGCAATCCACCGAAACGATTTTATCACAAT
>CADCQX010000116.1 GCA_902803695.1 Oscillospiraceae bacterium | reverse complement strand
ATCCGCAGCAGTACTTCAGATGGACCACGGAAAAAGACGGTGTCCAATATCTTTTTATCGAGATGTATTCCAACCATAAAGAGTTCGCTTTGTGTCTGGGCGTAGATGAGGATTCCGATCTCATATGTCACGTCTCATTCGTGAAATACGATAAAGGATATGTTCCTTCGAATAAGGAGATCATCAAAGGCGGTCTGGATGATCTGGTCGGAAATTTCTAGTCAGCGGATGTTTCAATCGGGGTAAATTTCCGCTAATTTTTCTCCTGCTCCAACACACTTTTACGGACATCTTTTATAACTTCGATAAACGATCTGAATATTCCCCTCTTAATGACAAGAAAGATTCCCGTTCCGACAAGAACAGCTGATACGAGACTTATGATGAGCGGATTATGGTAGTAGTTGAACTTATTTATGAACTTAAACGAATCATCGCTCATGTCGCTGTAACCGTTGATAAAAAGAAACGGGGTCAACACCCAGACCATAGCTGACATCGCATTAACGAAGCAGATAAGGAACGAGAAGATCCTGTAGAAATGATTCTTGATCTCTTTCCTGTAAAGCAGCGCATAAATGTACGAGACCAGAAGCGGAACCAATGCACCGTTCGCATCGATCCACATGCTCAGAAACGGAGTAAAGTTTCCTCCTTCATATGCCATGTGTGCGTTAGTAACGAAGATGTTGAATTCCGTTATCCTCGCTCCCGCCATAAGCGCCACCAGCGTGTGTCCGCCTTCGTGCAGGACCACATATATCAGAAGTTCCAGGCACATGGCCATGATCATCATCAATACAAATCTAACCTTGTGTTTCATAGTCTTCCTCATTTAGAAGTAACGATACTGATATCCACCTTCATATTCCAGTTTCCGTCTTTTCCGTTGTAATCGAAAGTATCATTTTCCGTGACCGAATCAGGATCAAGGGCCTTGCATGCCGCATCGAATTCCTCCGCTGTCGCGAAGTATTCGTTGCAGATCTTATATGTTCCCTTCTCGCTTAGGTCAAATTCCATTTCGCAGTCACCCCAGTCACCTGTAACCCACGCATCGACCTTGCCGCTCGGTGCGATTATCTTGATCATGGTGATGAAGCTGACGTTATCATCTCCGTTGCCCCACTTAACATTCATCCTGCACTTTGTGGCGTCCTCGTTCTTGAACTCGACACCGGAATGAACCGCCTCGAGAGCACCGTCCTTCATGGTAACCTCATCCGTATAAGATAAAGTCATCCGGTCAAGAGTCTTCTCACCCTTGAACCCCAGATATCCGAAAAACACGATCAGTGCGATGATCACCGCCGCTCCTATACCAAACAATACACTTTTTACCGTCTTATTCATCTTCTTTAGCTATCTCCTTTTGAAAGGCCATAAGTGCATCATTCATCTTGTCTGTCTGTTTCTTCTCGAAAACGTAAGCTACCGTTGAAGCGATGATATAAATCACCCCGAAGAAGACAACGGTTATCGCGAGATTCGTTCTGTAATTGTTCTTTATCTCTCCCAGGTTCATGATACCTGCCACCGCTACGCCCATCAAAAACGGCATAGCAACCAGCCTCTTGATGAGGTACGGCAATCTCTCCCAACTCTTTATACCGTCCAGTGACAGTATTACCGTGTTGATAACGATAAAGCAGAGATACATCCAGGTAAGGATAAAGATGTTCTTCGGAGCCACGTTTCCTCCGATGGCATATGATCCCAGAGCCAAGATGACGACGCATACCGAGTATGCCCAAACGATCCTTGAAGCGGCTTTTCGAAAAGAAGAAATGATCCTGTCCATTATCTTGCCTCCTTCATTCCGAGAGCCTTTTTAAGGCAGCCCACGTAGTTCTTCGATACGATAAGATGTTCCCTGTTCTTAAGCTCGAGCCTTACGCGCCTGCCCTCTTCGGGTCTTATGTTTGTGACAGTCCTCAGGTTCACGACTGCTGATTTGGAGATGCGCACAAAATGATTGCTTTTATAAGAATCTTCAACTTCGTACAACGTATTCTTGATCTTCAAGACCTCATTATCGAGATACGCGAAAACACGTCCCTCAACTGCCTCAAAATAAAGGATCCTGACGACCGGTACCTGACAAGTATCGCCGTTTTCCTTCTCACCCAGGATGGTGTTCGCTGCATTCTTTATCCCCGTGATCAGGTCGTCGACTTCCCTGTCCCGGATCCTGCAGCGGATCTCCACTTCGGTTTCCTTTACGTCACACTTTTCTTTAACAAACAGTTTCATGTTTATCTCCTGAGATGAATACTATAGTTCTCTCCCATTGCCTTCAATCGAAAACGGATAAGGCGGACATTTTCGAGAATAAGAAGGACGATTCCATAATCAATCTTACTACTTCTGTATTTTAAGCAAAAGAAAAACCTCGGAAACCAAAGCTTCCGAGGTTTTGTGAGTTCTATGTTGAACCTTCTTGTAATTATCTCTTTGAGAACTGTGATGCCTTACGAGCCCTCTTGAGACCTGGCTTCCTTCTCTCCCTCATACGTGCGTCACGTGTAAGGAGACCAGCTGTCTTAAGTGTAGCCTTGTAAGCTTCTTCATCTGCCTGAACAAGAGCTCTTGCGATACCGTGGCGGATAGCACCAGCCTGACCGGAAACACCGCCGCCGATTGCCTTAGCGATGATATCGAACTTGCCTTCTGTGCTTGTAGCAACGAGAGGCTGACGAACGATGAGCTTCAATGTATCAAGACCGAAGTAAGCATCGATGTCCTTGTCGTTGATAGTGATCTTACCGGAACCCGGGATAAGACGAACGCAAGCAACTGCATTCTTACGACGACCTGTACCGTAGAAATAAACTTTAGTAGCTTTCTTAGCCATAAATCACTTGACCTCCCTATTACTCTTCAAATGTGT
>CADCQX010000115.1 GCA_902803695.1 Oscillospiraceae bacterium | reverse complement strand
GCGCTCCCTCTTGAATTTAAGATGTCGTCCTATGGCATCAGCGAACAGGGCCATGAGATATGAAGAGTTCTCTCCGTCATAGATCCACTCATAGGTTGTAGGGGCACAATACCCATGCTCGACCATATGTTCCATCGTTTCTTTCCCTTGAGCAGTTGCGAAGACCTTTGGAATGCTGACCTTCTCCTCCACCTTTGGTATAGACTCATCCAGCTCAGGACTATCCGGCTTACTCTCCACATTCTCTTCAACTTGAACAGGTGGTTCATATTGTCCCCACGCCGCGAATAGTTTTTCCATAGTTAGTCCAGTATCGGAAAACGTTTCGTGGATGAAATCGTCGTAATTCAGCATGCTTATCATGTTCTGCTTAAAACGAACCATATAAGCAGAATCCTTCTGATGTATGAGAGAGCACTCATTCCTGACAGCTTCCTTGAATGCAATATAGGATAGTTTCCCCGCTTTCACCGCGCCGTACCCATCCTTTATCCTATTAAAGAACACCTTAGGAGTGTACGGACGAACCTCCTGAATATAATGGGCGAAAGCATATGCGACCAAAAGAAGTATAACCGGTATAATAAAGGAAAGAGGCATGGCTTTATTCAATAATAGTTAATTGATCATCTACTTTATAGGCCTTCTGTTCGAAGGCGGCATTCATCAGCTTAAACCTGTCCTTTATCTCCAGGCTGGTGTACCTGTTCACTGCTGAACTCCCGACCTTGTGCAGGCCGGCTGCGTACATATCAACTTGGACCTTGTTCATGATATCCACGTGAGTCTTACGGGCCAACTTGCTACTACCGACCTTATACAATGGAAGATAATCGTTCTTCTTTGTTTCCTCGTTATACTGGGCCACCTGGCGGTCAATCTTGCAGTGTTGGAGAAGAGAGCGGATTCGCGCATTATAGCCATACGTGCCGTAAATGTTCCTTAAGATAAGGAACTCGAATCCAGTCTTCTTGATAATGTCGAAGGCATATCGGACAATGGGAGTCTGAACCTCGACATTCCCCTCTTGGGCATCAGCCGTCTTCTTAGGAATATAGTGTATATACGGAATCCCGTCTTCGCTAACTGCGATCGAATCCAGACTCAAGTCCAGGAAGTCACTTATTCGACAGCCAAATGCACATTGCACGACGAAAGCATCCCTGGTGTCTTGGAGGGACTGCGGAATCTCAATAGAAATGATCTTCTGTAGTTCATCCTTACGGAGGAAGAACGGATCATCGTACTTGGTCCTCATCACTGCCTTTTTTCTCTCCTTCCCTAATTTCCGGAAAGGAGACTTCCTAATCTCGTCGAAATCCTCCAGCTCCGTGATAAAGGTTTGGAACATCTTCATCTGAGACGTGACAGTGTTCATGGAGAGACGAGCTTGAGGCTTATTTTGAGCCTTGACACCTTTGTAGAGCCGTTCATACTTCTTGACATAAAGATACTCGTCAAAAAGGAACTCCCTAAACGCCATCAGATGATCAATATCAAACTCTTCAGCTGTAAGCCCACTGATTCCATTAATAATCAAGAAGCGCTCAAGTTTATCAGAGACGACGATGATATGTTTATGCCTTGCCTCACCAATAATACCTGATCGCAGGGATCCATCTGCATACTTGTGAAACCTTGTCACTATGTTTGGATTCTCCGTCCTAGTCTCAACAACAGGATTCTTGAGAGCGACTATTTCGCGCTCCAGGACTTCAGTAGTTAAGTCCAGGCCTTCATCGCGCATCTTCGCATATGCCGCAACCATCACGTCATACTCCTTCTTCAGCGAATCTGCAAGGTTCGTATTATATAGCTTTACACGGTCCTTTCGAGAGCCATCCGGGTTCAGCTTCTCGAGGTCCTTTTCACTACAAAGAATGTCCGTAGTGTAGTAGACTTGAGCGGATCTTCCGTCCCTAATCCTGTACTTTACTCTTACTTCACCCTTCTTTTTGCAGGGATAAAACGATATCTTCTCCATCCAATACTCTCATTATTGCGTGGTTAAGTTTGCTCAAAACTTAACCACCAAGTTGCAATTCGCTTCAATTTAGTTGCAATCCAACGAGAATTCACAACCGTAACAATCTGATACACAAAGGTAATACATTTTACCAAGATTGCAAATGCTTTTATTATAAAAATCCTGTTAGAGTCACCACCAAAAATCGCTAAGTTATGATAAATCACACACTTAGCGACTATTCTTTTTATCTTTGCCCTACGTTTGCCCCGCGGATTTTCTTGTGGGGCAATGGTGTATAAGCCCTCCCTTACAAGCCTAGAATTACTAAGGCAAAGGTACAATCATCTGTTTTTCCCCGATTAAAGAGATGAAAAAATACAATATATGCGTAAATTTGTATTATTATATATGGTAAGTATACTTTTTCGTGCTTTTGCCTCTTTACATAACCAGGAATGAATTAATTATTTGGAAATATGAAAGCAATCATTGACGAGCAACTTGAAGAAATTCTGACGAAATTAGGGGTGTGGGAGGATTTCAGTAAGGGCACGATTACGTGTTCTAGATGCAAACGAGTTATTGACATCAATAATATTGGGCTTTTCATTCCTCAACGGGGAGAAGATGGTAATCGAAAACTCGTTTTCTATTGTAATGACCCTGACTGTATTAACGATGTATTGAACGCATAATATGGATATTCTGATAAAGACAGTTATAGGCCTCTTCGGTGGACTAGGCGTTCTTGGTTTGGTGATTGTTTTCCTTCTTTTCTTCCCAAGAAAGGTCAAACTTATTCAAGCATCAATCACCCAATTGTTTGGGCGCATCTCTTTTTGGGCAAGAAAGAGTACGATAAAGAACAGAGTGGAAGGTTCATGTGACGCCGCAATAAAGGAGTTTCATAAAGAATTACCGGATATCTCTATCCCAAATCTAGTTGTTGAATGGGTGAATAGTGATGATTTTGATACGAGAGTAAAAGATAATGAAGCAGTTGTCCTTCTTCGTTATTCAAATAATGATACTCTCAATATTGTAACGGCAACGACTGCTTATGTAAGAGATGCTTTTTTGATTAATGCTAAGCCATATCTTAGCGAATCATTCCGAAAAGGCTTAGACCTTTCCATAATTCGTTTTGTTTTATGCAGAGTAAAAAATAATAGTAAAAGCGTAGTAAGTAGATTTGTTGAAGATAATTGTGAGGCCATTAAGGCGAGTAGTGCAATTATCAACAAGATAGAATGCATAAACGATGCGGGTCTCTTCACGAGACTGATGATACGTGAACTTGATTGTTATGGCAATGCACTATTGGGAAGAGTTCCTGCTAAGGAACACGCGGATGAAGCAGATGACTTTCTAGATTATTTGTATAAGATTGCTACGAGAGAACCAGACGAGTATACTCAATTAGCTTTTGTGCGTCCTGATATTCGGATTGGTGTCCTTCTCGTAGCAAAGCTTGATAATTATGTTCAGAATGGCCTAAGACCATATTTGAATCGGATTAAAAAAGGGTTTGCTTTGGGAGTAGATTCATTTTATCTTTTAGCTAGGGATAAACACATTAGCATTTTAGATGATGTATTCAAAGGGTTAATGCTGACTGGTAATTTTTTGTTATTGAAGAAACCCAAAATCTATTATGATAGACAAAGTAGAGAGGTGAAGTGCTATTGCATTAAGGTTAATAAAGAGGGATCAATCAATAATGCATATGACCAGATCAACAAAGCGATGGCGGCTGGTGATGAACTCGAAGCTATAATAACTCATATCCGAGAAGACAGAATAACAATCAGTTTCAATGAACTAAAAGGATATGTAAATAAGCAAAATTTTAGCAGTAAGAATATTTCATCTCCTACAGACTTTTTTTTGGTTGGTTCTTCTATCTACGTTAAGCCTATTGAAATCAATGGAGATGGAGATGTGGAGTTCTCAATTGCGGGAACAGCTAGTGATCCTATGAGCTTTTTTTCTGCCTATAAGATTGGAATGCAGATTAATGCAGAGGTAACATATGCTGATGATACTTTCGTTAAATTCATTGTTCCAGGGTTAAATACAACCGCCGTTGCATTTAGAGACGATTTAACCTATAGTAGGTTCTTATTGCTTCATAAGAAGTTTAAGATTGGTGACGTCTTCACTATGGTAGTTAAGGAACTTGAACCTGAGAACAACAATCTAATTCTGTCACTATATGACCTTAAAGATCCATGGGCAAATCTGTCGGTCGATAAAGGAGACATCGTGAGGTTAGAAATATGTAGAAAAGACGTGAATGCCTTAGTCGGTGAATTAGATGAGGGGCTCACTACAGTTTTACATAATCGAGATCTTTCATGGGATGAAAAGCAAGGAGAGTCTATCAGAAAGAGCATTCGACTTGGAGACAGTCTTGATTGTATTGTTGATCGTATTGATAAAAAACAGAGGGTAGTATATGTCACTCTGAGAAAACCAGAAGATAATCCATATGTTAGTTTCTTCAAAGATAATAAAGGAAAAGATGTTCGGGCATTAATAGTCTCTGATGACGAATGTGGCGTATATGGCGAAATTGAGGCAATGCGTCTGTATATTCCAATAAGTGAGACTCATAAAGGTAAGACAAGATTCTCATACAAAATCGGAGAAAAGGTACCTGTTCGTATCAAAGACATTAGTGACCGTAAAGATACAATCATCGGGTCATTTATTCCTTTTATCCATTCTGCTATTGACCGTTTTAAACAAGCGTTTTCTGAAGGAGATGTTATAGAGAATCTAAAACTGGAAAAGAAAGAGAAGTACTATCTTCAATTTAGGAAAAAGCATAATAACGATGTCTACGATTTATATCTCTACATTTCTGACATAGCATCTGAAGGGTTTGTCGATGACCTTCCCTCATTATACAACCATGTTAATTCGTTACCTTTAATTATAAAAAGAATTGATTCTGATCGTGATAGAGTGTTTCTGTCCTTAAAAGATAACGTTAAAAAGGGGGATGAAGCTTCAGGACCATTTGAATATGGCCAAGAGTACAAAGGAATAGTATTATCAAGAAACAAATATGGCTACAGGGCTCTGGCGCTAAATCCTATTTGTGAAGTTCAACTGCATTCGATGGAACGGTATAATACGGGTGATAGCGTTTTGCTTATTCCAGAAAGATTATCTACGCCTGTTTCATTTATGGACAAATGCTAGTGTTTTCCAAATGGCTTGAACGAGTTTTATGACGGAGCCTCTATGTTAATCTTCATAAATGTGAAGATATGTATTCGTTTACAAGCTAAAAATCGCCCGCCGGAATTTCTCGACTCCGACGGGCGATTGGTTTAGGTTTGGCCTTGCGGCCGGTGGACTACTCACCGCCTCCGGCAGCGGCGATATTGTCCCAATGCACCATAAAGCTGAATCTCCATTGTCATTGTTCACTTGTGCTCGGGACATATGAAGCCATCACCCAGTACAAGGTCCGATAGTTTGTACCCGAGACTCTTTTATGGCATCAATACGGAATACTTTCACATGGGGAATGCCTTCGATTATTCTCCCTTTTAGCCACACACCCGTAGAGACGCAGGCAAGTTCATGCTTAATACTCGTAATACTTATTCCGGACATCCCAACAGGTATTCTCACTCACATAATAGTCTTTACAACGCTCTAGGATTTCATTGTCAGGATTGTCTTTTCTTTCAACGAGTCTGCGGACGATTGGAGCCACAAGCATCCTTTGGTACATCTTTTCATTTGCGTCTAGTTCATTATCTGTAAGAACAATCTGAGTTTCACTGAACAGACGCCCAAGACCAATAATTAAGTTCTCACGTATCGTTTCTGTTTCTAGACATTCAGTATGCTCTGTGAAGTACTCTATCCAACTGGTATAGTAGTCCCGCCCTCGTATAGGAAAACTGCGGAAGTACTCGCTTAACAGTTCTATCCACTTCATCACGCCGTTCCCTTGCTTATTCAGATAAGAAATGGTTTTGATACAATCATTCACCACAGACTCATCCGAAGAGCCCAACCTCCTGGGGATTTCCTGTGCCAAATCAGCAGGAGAATCCAGAAATACAGCCAGAGCCACTTTTGCCCTCAACGCTGGCACCCCGTATTCTTCAAATTCAATAATCATCTTTGCCAACGCCTTTCGGTTCAATTCATTCACTAACTTAGAGTTATGAGCAATTACCCCGGAAAGGACACTCTCTATTCCATTTATCCTACTTATGAGTTCCTCTTTCAGGGAAAAACCAAGAGACTGTTCTGTTTCTTTTAACCGCCACTTGTCACTTTCCCATACACCGACTATATCCTCACAAAGATCATTTACCATCGAGGCATCCCATGTAAACTCAACATCTTCATTAGATGTGCCCTTTATCTCATTCAAGAGTGCCATATGACCACCATATATACCGACAGGGGTTCCTCTTCCCATCCTTGGCAGTTTGCTGTTTGCGAAGTAACGTCTTAAAAGATCATGAGGATCCACATTTTCTGGATGTGGCTGAGTTAAAAAGAAGAACTTCGCAAATGCGGTTCCCATGGGGAAACCATATTGGTCTGTCTGAGTCCATATCAAAGCCGTCAATCTTTTCTGCTCCATAGTATTCAATACCCCTGCCCGTTGCAAAAACATGAGTCTGTAAACAATAAGTTTGTCTGTGGCTTTATTCAGCCCCATCCGGTTAAAGAGTCTCTCAACCAAACCAGAGGAAACCGTTACGCGATAATTGCAAGGATCTTTTAAATAATAAAGGGGTTCAAGCCGATACTCTCCTAATCTGTCAACAGCGGCATTCATCTGCAAAAGCATTGGGAGAAGCCCTTCAATTTGAGACTTTGACAACGATATAAGAAGCGAAGAGAGCAACTTGTCCATCTCCTCATACTGCATTGAATTCTTTAAGCCAAAAACTCGGTTTACCAAGTAAAGCGTCTTTTCCCTTGCCTCATAGGAAGCCTTCATACAAAGCCTGGAAAGAATCTCAGGAAGGATGTTTCTGAATACAATCACCCAGGATGGAACATGGTCACCCTTGTCCTCATTCAATAACCTTTCAAAATAGCCAAGGTATCGTTCATATGTTGCTGCGACATCCTTAAAAGGAATTCTGTCCAGATAACGCCGGTTAAAAACAGAGGAGACAATCTTCGAATCTCCAGACCGCAACAACCATGTCTCTGCTATAACAGGCGAACAGTATGCCATTACAGACAACGCCTTCTCAAGCGTTGTTTTTTCTACCGTATTCAAGTACGGAAGATGGATGGGGAAAGCGGTTTCCTCATAGAAATGGAAAAAAGCATATGCAATTCGATAATCCTTGGAATTGCCGTCTATTTTCGTACTCGACCTGGAATGCCCAAGGGTAAATGAAGCTTCTTTTGTTGTCACTTGTGCCACGAGTTCAATCGGTCGCAAATGGGCATCAAAGAACTCACGTTCATACCAAATATCATCATACGGACGTAATTCGAGCCAGGTTTTACGGGCTTCGTCTGTGACCGCTTTGTTCTCTGAAAAGTTGGCCTGTGCCATACAATTCAAGACTGTATGAGCATGCACTTTTCGCGAACCCCAATAGTATCGATCCCGCTCGTTTTCTGCAGATTCCAGTTTTTTGCAAATGATATCAAAAGCTCTTTTCGTTATTTTGGCTCCAAATTCCAAAGATAAGTATTCCGCCCACAATGCCCCCCTGCGCACATCCCAATAAGGATCTTTCCTTTGTTTCGGCCAATCATTGAGAATCTCCTCAAGTCGTTTAAAGTCGTTCCGATATATGGCCGATAAGGCTTGTTCATATGCCAAACGGCATCGATGCTCGGAAGAAAGATTCTCTTTTACTGAAGACAATTCTTCATTCAGTGAATCCCATTTTGATACCCACTGTTCCTGGCGATACAGTCTTAGCAATCCCAGTTTCAAGTTTATCCAGGCATCCCTGATGTCACCACGGGTTCTTCGCCCAAATGGTTTATACTTGTCCAAGACGGATAAATAAATAGTCTCCCAAGCATTATCTATGGGGAATAAGCTTTTTTCTATTCGCCAGTTGAACAAATCCAGAAACAGGATGTCATCCGGAGATTTCAACCGGTTTAACTTGTCTTTGGGGAGAAAGAATCCTTCAACACTGGCCCATAATTCTCGTTTTTCCCTGGGCATGACCAGCCAACCGGGATAAGATTCACGTTCTTTCTTCCATCTGTTGAGAGTAATGACCAGGTCTTCATCATGAACTGTGATCCTCCCCCATTCAAGGACCTGTTTCTTATATAGCCGCCCTTCCTCCACCCGCTTTCTATGGGATGTCTTAAGATATTCAATGGCCGCCTCAATGTTCTCTCGAACTTCCGCTCCTTTCCCAGCAAAGTCCCTTAAATCCACGACGATGACATGCTTCTTCTCAAATGTCTTTACCATAGATTCGGAGACGTCATCGACAGTTAAGAGATAAACCTTTCTCTGATTATCGTTCAAAGCATCTTTAACCCATCCCAACCATTGGTTAAAATTGGGATCATTCCCAGAGAAGCCTATCAGCACCAAAGTTTCCATCATGATGGTGTGCTGTATGCAACTAATCATTGCCTGATGCCCGAAAGGATACTTCCTATAATCTTCCTCTGTGATGATAATAGAGTTCGTAGTATTTATATCTCCATGCAGTTTCATTAAGAAAGGAGGAGAGTTAATACCTATTTCCTGATCATTTGAAATAATTGAGTACGCCCTTTCCCCTTTCTTGTTCAGGATAGCCGCCGCCCGTTCCAACAATGTGTCATAGTTCGTTGTGAAGACATCACGCCATGGGAGCCCCAGTAACTGAATATGAAGGTCCGATGGTTCCAATTTTTCATCGTTAATTGAATCCCGAATAAGATTGGTGAGAGCCTCCCTCCCGCAAACACATTCAACTTCTTCTGCGAGTCTCAATACATTTGCGTATTCACGCTCTTTGGGAGTTGGTAAATGTGTTCTTGCCTTCTCAAAGAACAAATCACCTAACTCGTTCCAATTGGGAGGGATGGACGAACCGGGGAGGCGATTTGCATTTTTGCTGAATCCGGCGCCGATGAACAGACTCGCATGACCGCCCCAAAGGCGGTCTGCAATGATCTCAAGGTGCTGTTTGACTGATAGTTTCATGGACTCAAGAATCTTCATAGATCGCCGATTCTGACAAGGGCTTCCTAATATACTCTTCCCATTTGTCAGCGAACCTATTTAGGGTCTCATTATATGTATGAGTAAGGTAATCAGTAAATGACATCATAGCATTAGGTATATCATTGAAGTTCTTGCCCTTCTCCAATATAGTGTAATCCGATTGCGTGTAATACTCATCCAAAAAGGATTGAATCCCCTTATTTGCGAACTCAAATTGATACAAACAAAGAGTTCCAATGTCTGTATTCGCGATAGGTTTAACGTTTTCCATCGGTATTCCTGTCTCAAGTTGCCAGCGCTGGAGGAAATTCTTTACTCCCTGCAAGGTAAACTTCACTTCTGGAACAACAATAACAGGATATACCATCGCGTCTCGCGGGTATTCGGAGTCCCATCTTCTTTGAAATTCACCATTTCGAATCTTTTTTACATGATTCATCAATTGGCGCACACCTTTTGGACTACCTTTATCGTTTTCATATAATCGTGTTCGCAAAAATACAATATAATCCTGAATAGAACCTTTCTCTTTGAGTTCTTTCGACATCAGCATGTCCTTGTTCTCAAACAGCATTACTACATTTCCTTGACGAGCATAGAAATCCGGAGGTGAAGCACTAAGAGCATCCTTTGATGAATCAGCGTTCAAACAATCATCCTCTGACATCAATACTCCAAAATGATTGGTAAGGGCTTCTCTAAGAGTACCACAGAATAGAGAGTGCTCCGAGAATTCCGTGGAAAAATGCCGTTTGAAATCACTTTGTTTTATACCTTCTTCCTCTGCCAACATTCTAAAGTCAAAGTACAGACCAGAATAAATACGCTCAATCAATAATTGAAAGTTGAGCACTAAATAATCATAATCAGAAACTTTAATCAACGGGCATGTTCTAAAGGCTGTATAATCTTCATTCTCATTTTTGGGGATAACTTTCGTTACCGTTATAGAAGACTTATCTATAACAGAAGCATATTGCGAAACTTCATCTATAGCAGGGTTCCTGAAATTGATGATACTTGCTTTCCCATCAGTAAGTGCAAATACTGACCAAAATGCCTTAGGATACATCCACCATTCTTTGATTCCATATAAGTCACAGAACCGTTGAATGAGCGGTCTTAATAGACTGTCCCTCTCCGCATATTCAAAAAACAAAAGACACTTAATCGTCTGCGACATCATTAGAAGTTTCTTATCCTGATATAAGAAATCTGCACTTCCTAACTGACTTACAAATGATGCTGCTAGATACAACTCCGAGTCAATTGTATTATAAGGATTCTTCCCAAAACCTTTCTCGATGGTCAAAGAATTAGCCGCCAGATAAGCTTTAAAGATCTTTTTTTCCGTCTCTTCAATGGCAAGATCCCCCACGGAGCAATTAACTGACATTATCTCTCGTAAAAGATATAGAACTGTCTCTTCTGTCGCCCCCATGTAGTTCTCTACGGGTATTCTCTCATATCTTGCCGCTTTATAGAGGTTATTGATACTCTGATTTATCAGATCTACATTCTTTCCAGACAAAAAGAATCTCAATGCATCAATATCTGCTTCATTTCCACGATAGTTTGGGTTGTAGAATGGTTTACCGACAACTTTATTAGCCAGATTTGCAAGAAGACCTCCAAGCATATGTTCTTTATCGTAACCTCTAAAGCACTCTGAAATCTTAGGCAATGCAGACCTCGGAAAGATTGTCTTAAACTCAACAATCCTCTCAACTTCAAACGAATTATACACTGGCTGGGGATTCATCTATAGTCCGGCGGCTGAAATTAAAGGCTCATAGGGGCTCGCATTCCCGTCGACATTCTAGCTCCAAACAATGCCATAAACAAAACCTTAAGAGACAAAACATAGCTATAATTTCAACCGATATTGTTATTTGGGATTTCAATAATGCATCTAATAACATATATGATTATGATCAGAGGGGCCCTTATCTCATATCATCGCTGACTTAATCACCTTCGCCAGCCCCCTTTTCAAAAGGAAGAAATGCCAAACACTCGTATAGAAGTTCGCGCAAGGCAAAACCGATTGTTTTCCAAACATAATAACTTCAATTCCTTGCCTCAATCCTCTAAAGCCAGGGACAAAACGGCCCACTCAGTTTTCCTATCCAAGAACCCTGCAGCCAGCCGAATATCGTACGTAATTACGTACGATATGTATTAATACAAAGTTAATAAATTATACGAATAATGCTCACGCAAATGATTGGTAAAACAAATATAATAGCTATGATAGAGAAGGCCATGCCGGCGATGGTGCCGATGGCGAAGTCGAACCAG
>CADCQX010000114.1 GCA_902803695.1 Oscillospiraceae bacterium | reverse complement strand
GGTTACAGACTTACCTTAAGACTTGAAGATGCGGCAAATATCGAGATCGCACCTATTTCAACTATATGCAACGGTAATTGTTCATCCTGCACTTCCAATTCTAAAAGAAGAGGTGCGGATAAATGATATTAGCTCTTGCAGGTAACCAGAACTGCGGTAAGACAACGCTTTTTAATGCCCTCACAGGTTCAAATCAGCATGTGGGAAATTTCCCGGGCGTTACTGTTGAACAGAAGATAGGAACAGTTAAGAAGACCAAGGACGGTTCCGATGTTAAGATCGTTGATCTTCCGGGTATCTATTCACTCTCTCCTTACTCAAGCGAGGAGATAGTTTCAAGAGATTACATTTTCAATGAGAAACCTGACGGCATCATCAATATCGTTGATGCTTCGAATATAGAACGTAACCTTTATCTTTCGTTGCAGCTTGCGGAGCTCGGACTTCCTATGGTCATCGCTCTTAACATGATGGATGAAGTTGAGTCCAACGGCGGAAGCGTAAATACAAAGAAACTTTCCGAGATCCTCGGAGTTCCTGTAGTTCCTATATCTGCAGCCAAGGGCGAAGGTATCGAGGAACTCAAAGATGTATTCATCAGAGTAGTCGAAAATCATGAAACACCTAAGGTGGTGGACTTTTGTACCGGAGAAGTACATAGAGCTATCCACGCCATAATGCACATGATCGAGGATCATGCTACAGCTGTCGGAATAAGCAGGAGATTTGCAGCAACAAAACTCGTTGAAGGTGACGAGTCAATGGCTACAAGACTTAAGCTCTCACAAAATGAGGTCGAGACTCTGGAACATACTCTTATCGAGCTCGAAAACGAGGCCGGAGTTGACGCACAGGCAGCGATCGCCGACATGCGTTACGACTTTATAGCTGAGGCTGTTGATAAGACAGTTACCAAGATGTCTACGGACACAAAGCAGCACAAGATGTCCGTTGCCATCGATAAGGTACTAACCCATAAATTCTTCGGACTTCCGATATTCTTCCTCATCATGGGAATCGTTTTCTATCTTTCCTTCGACCTTATCGGAGGAAATCTTACTGACCTTTGCGACGGCCTTATCGAAAAGGGAATAGAAGCCATGAGAAACGGCATGACCGATTTCGGAACAAACCCTGTAGTCATAAGTCTTCTTTGCGACGGTGCGCTGAAGGGAATAGGAAGTATCCTTTCATTCCTTCCGACTATCATAGTCCTTTTCCTTTTCCTCTCCATCATGGAGGATTCGGGTTACATGGCACGAGTTGCTTATATCATGGACAAACTCCTTAGAAAGATCGGCCTTTCGGGCAGAAGTTTCGTTCCGCTTCTTATCGGATTCGGTTGTACGGTTCCTGCCGTTCTTTCATCGAGAACGCTCTCATCCGAACGTGACAGGAAGATGACCATCATGCTCCTTCCGTTCATGAGCTGTACTGCAAAGCTTCCGATCTATGGTTTTATGTCGTCAATATTCTTCCCGAACCACGCGGGACTCGTTACTTTGTCACTATATATCCTGGGTCTTTTCCTCGCGATCGTAATGGCACTTATCCTTAAGAACACTGTCTACAAGGGAAAGTCCGTTCCGTTTGTTATGGAACTTCCTAATTACAGGATCCCGGGCGTTAAGACGACATTCCTTCTCCTTTTCGAAAAAGCGAAGGATTTCATCGTCCGTGCATTTACTGTTATCTTTGCTGCATCGGTCATTATCTGGTTCCTGCAGAGCTTCGATATCCGGTTTAACATTGTTACAAACAGCGAAGCGGGAATGATTGCGCAGATCGCGAAGTTCATCGCGCCTATCTTCAAACCGCTTGGCTTCGGCAACTGGAGAGCAGCTACTGCTCTTATCTCCGGATTCATGGCCAAGGAAGCTGTTGTAAGTATCCTTGAGGTATTAACGACAGGTGAGGTAGGAATGGGAGACCTGTTCACAACGGCTTCCGCTTATGCCTTCCTGGTATTCACCTTGCTCTATACGCCTTGTGTAGCAGCTTTTGCCACGATCCGAAAAGAATTCGGAAACAAGTTCAAAGGAACCATGGTCGCGTTGATGCAGTCCGCATATGCCTGGGTAATCGCTTTCCTCGTATATAGGCTCATACTCCTTTTTATCTGAGGTAATCGAAAATGGACGATTTCTATTCAAGAACATACGGATTATTCGGTGATTCGATAGAAAAGATAAAATCCTCTCATGTGGCCGTTATAGGTCTTGGCGGAGTCGGAGGAGAAGCTGCGGTTGCTCTGTGCAGAAGCGGTGTCGGAAAACTTACTTTGATCGATGGTGATATAGTCGTAAAGTCTAATCTCAACAGACAGGCAGTATCTTTTGTATCAACCCTCGGAATGCCTAAGGTTAGGGCGTGCGAGAAACTTCTCAAGGATATCAATCCTGATGTTGAAATAGATGTCCATGAATGTTTCTGGACAAAGGATAACATAGATATCGATCTATCAAAGTGTGACTATATCCTGGACTGCATCGACAGTATCGGAGCAAAGGCTGATCTCATCAAATACGCTCATAACAATAATATTCCGATAATCAGTGCCATGGGAGCAGGAAACAAGGTCGATCCTTCTGCTTTCAAGGTTGCGGATATAAGCAAAACGTCAGTTGATCCGCTTTCCAAGGTCATGAGAAAGAAACTCCGTGACATGGGGATCAATCATACCAAGGTGGTCTTCTCCGAAGAACAGCCGAGAACACCTTTTTCGAGAGAAGGAGAGGAAGAGAAAGGCAACTACGTTAAGCGCGTGAGCCCTTCTAGTTCATCTTTTGTTCCGCCTGTTGTCGGTCTCATCATGGCCGGAGAAGCGATAAAGTATATTGTCGACAATAAGTGATTTGATTTGCAAAATCTTCTTCCTGCAATTATAATATTTTGTGCTTATTATAATAATATTTCGCAGGAGACAAATATGAGAGTATCCAAGTTATTCATGGCAACCCAGAGAGAGGTTCCTTCTGATGCTGAGATCCCTTCACATCAGCTTATGCTCCGCGCAGGACTTATGCGTAAGGTTGCATCAGGAATATATTCCTTTATGCCTGTAGGTTACAAGGCTTACAAGAATGTTGAGAGAGTCGTAAGAGAAGAAATGGACAGGGCAGGAGCACAGGAGCTCATTATGCCTGCAGTTCTCCCGGCTGAAGTTTACCAGGCTTCCGGAAGATGGGACAAGTTCGGTCCTGAGATGTTCAGACTTCTTGACAGAGGCGGACGTCAGTTCTGTCTTGGTCCTACGCACGAAGAACCTTTCACAGAGGCTGTAAGAGATACTATCAGATCATATAAGCAGCTTCCTGTTACTTTATATCAGATCCAGCACAAGTACCGTGACGAGAAGCGTCCGAGATTCGGCGTTATGCGTGCACGTGAGTTCGTAATGAAGGATGCTTATTCCTTTGATGCTGACGAGGCTGGTCTTGATATCTCATACCAGACAATGTACAAGGCTTATTGCAGGATCTTCGACAGACTTGGTCTGGACTACATCATCGTTGATGCTGACTCAGGTGCTATGGGCGGTTCCGGTTCTCAGGAATTCATGGTTAAGAGCGTAGTCGGTGAGGATGCTATCTGCTATTGTACAGAGTGCTCTTATGCAGCTAACGAAGAGAAAGCTTCAACTATCCCGCCGGAGCCTGCTAAGGACTTCGAGATGAAGGAAGTTGAGAAGATCCATACACCTAACGTTAAGACCATCGAGGAACTCATGGGATTCATGAATTCCGAGCCTACGAGCTTTGCAAAGACTATCCTTTACGATATCGACGGCAAGATCGTTGCAGTAATGGTAAGAGGCGATCGTGAGATCAACGAGACAAAGCTTGGCAACCTTTACGATGCAACAGAGATGAACCTCGCTGCATTTGAGGATGTCGAGAGGATCACAGGTGCAAAGGTAGGTTTTGCAGGACCTGTTGATCTTAAGGAAAAGGTTGACCTCATTGTTGATCCTGAGGTTCTTGCTATGGAGAACTTCATCGTAGGTGCAAACGAGACAGATTATCACTTCAAGAACGTTAACTACGGAAGAGATTTCGAGGCTACAAAGGTAGCTGACGTAAGAAACGTTGTAGAAGGTGACAAGTGTCCTAAGTGCGGAAAGCCTTTGGCTATGTGCAGAGGCGTTGAAGTAGGACATATCTTCAAACTCGGAACAAAATATTCCAAGGCTTTGAACTGTGTATATCTCGACAAGGACGGCAAGGAGAATCCGATGATCATGGGATGCTACGGTATCGGTGTAGGAAGAACACTTGCTGCAGTTATCGAGCAGTACAATGATGAAGACGGAATCAAGTGGCCTACAGAGGTTGCACCTTATAAGGTCGTAGTTGTTCCAACAAAGGTTGTCGATGAAGAGTGCATGAAGCTTGCAGAGGATATCTACAATAAGCTCCTCGATGCAGGTATCGAAGTATTGATCGATGACAGAAATGAGCGTCCGGGCGTTAAGTTCAAGGATTCCGATCTTATCGGTATCCCTGTAAGGATCACGGTTGGAAGACGTGCAGCAGAGGGAATCGTAGAAGTTAAATATCGTCAGTCAGGAGAGCAGGTTGAGCTT
>CADCQX010000113.1 GCA_902803695.1 Oscillospiraceae bacterium | reverse complement strand
CGAGCAGAAAGCAGGCCTTATCGGCACAGTCTGTAATATCGTCAACGGCGAAAAGAAGGCAACATGCAGGACTACTCCTGAATCGCTTGATATCTACAGGATCCTTAACGAGATGGCTGTAAAAAAGACAGACAGCTGCGTTATGGAAGTTTCCTCTCACGGACTTAAGTTCAACAGAGTATTCGGCTTAAGATTTGACGTGGGATGTTTTACCAACTTTTTCGAAGATCATATCGGTCCTGAGGACCATCCTGATCTCGAAGATTATTTTCAGAGCAAACTCAAACTCTTTGACAACTCCAGGATCGCTGTCGTAAACAGCGACTGCAATGAGGCGGGAAGAGTTTTCGATTATGCATCAAAGAGATGCACCACATATACCTACGGACTTACGGATAAGAGTGACTGCTATGCGACAGGCATTGAGATCACAATGAGAAACGGAGTCGTAGGAACCAGATTCGAACTTCAGAGCCCTTGGTATGAGGGTGAAGTCTTCGTATCGATCCCGGGTGAATTCAACGTCTATAATGCACTTTGCGCTATCTGCGTGGCAGGTGTTCTTAAGATCGATTTTGATGTGGTTAAGAGTGCGCTGGCAGAGGTAAAGGTTCCGGGAAGAATGCAGCCTGTTAAGAACAATATGGGCATCTCTGTTCTTGTTGATTATGCTCATAATGCTGCAAGTCTTGAAAGTGTTCTTAAGTCCGTAAGACCATACTGCAAGGGAAGACTCATATCACTCTTCGGTTGCGGAGGAAACAGGAGCAAGGTAAGACGTTTTGAGATGGGTGAGGTATCAGGTAATTTCGCCGACTATACCATCATCACTTCCGACAATCCGAGAAATGAAGAACCGATGGATATCATCAACGATATCGTTGTGGGAATGAAGAAAACAGAAGGCGAGTTCGAGATTGAGCCCGACAGGAGAACAGCGATCGCCAAGGCGCTTAAGATGGCGCAGAAAGGTGATTTTGTGATCATCGCGGGCAAAGGCCACGAAGACTATCAGGAATTCGAAGACGGCCGCAGAGAATATTTTGAAGATGCGGTAGTTGCTTCGGAAGCCGTTGCCGTAATGGAGGAGAACTTGTGAATCAGATGTTTTCGCTTGAGGAGATAATCTCCGCAGTTGACGGAAAGCTTATTATAGGATCCGATTGTAAGATGAACGAACCTGTATACGTTACAGGTGTTTCAAAAGATACCAGAACTATTGAACCGGGACAGATGTATGTGGCTTTGGTCGGTGAGAATTTCGACGGCCATTCATTCTGTTCCATGGCTCTCGAGAAGGGTGCGTCACTTCTTCTCGTAAGTGACATAAGCTACCTTCCTACAAAGTGCCTTGCGGTTCTCGTAGATGATACCAGAGTTGCTCTGGGACTTCTCGCGAGACACTACAGATTCAAGATCGGTGCAAAGGTAATCGCGGTTACGGGTTCTGTCGGAAAGACATCCACCAGAGAGATGATCGCCGCAGGTCTTGATACTTCGTTTAAGGTATATTCCACAAAGGCAAATCTCAATAACGATATCGGTCTTCCGATGACCATATTGTCTGCACCTATCGATACGGAAGTTTTGGTCCTCGAGATGGGTATGAGACTTAGAGGCGAGATATCATATCTTACTTCCATCGCTTGTCCTGATATCGCTGTTATAACCAATGTCGGTTTCTCACATATCGAGCGTCTCGGATCACAAAAGGAGATCCTTCTCGCGAAGTTCGAGATAACGGAGGGACTCGTTGCAGGCGGAGTTCTCGCACTTAACGGTGACGACAGATTCCTTACAGATTATGCTCTCGAGAATATTACTATCGCTAATCTCATTGCATCATCCAATATCACGAGGGATGTATCTCCGAACAATTTCGGTATCTGCGTAAAAGCAGAGAATATTGCTATCAGTCCTTCAAAGACAAGCTTTGATATCGATGTCAGGACCTCGAAGACTACACAGATCGTTAAGGATGTAGTCGTTAATGCTCCGGGCGTTCATCACGTAAGAAATGCTACGTTTGCATTTATCTGCGCAGCTGCATTGAATGCGGATTTCGAAAAAGTTAAGGAAGGTATCTTTTCTTATGAGCCGATGGCAGGGAGAGGAGCTGTTCTTGAAGGAGAGAAGATCACCGTTATCGATGATGCATATAATGCTGCACCTGAATCGATGGAACTTTCTTTCTCGAACCTGGATATCATCGGTAAGGGTAGAAAGATCGCTGTATTGGGCGGCATGCTCGAACTCGGTGATTATGCTCCGATGCTTCACGAGAAAGTAGGCAAGAGCGCAGGTTCCTATAACTTCGATAAGATCTTCCTTATGGGTGACAATAAAGATGATTTCATCAGCGGTCTTTTGAGTGAAGATAAAGATTCCTGCTATGAAGTTTTCGATAATATTTCCGATTTGGAGAAAAGTTTGAGAGAATATATAACTGATGGGGATACGATCCTCTTCAAAGCGTCCAATGCGTTCGGCTTCCAGAAGCTCGCCAGGACAATAAGTGAGGAAATGAACTAAGTGGTTAGTAAGAGGCCTGACAACGGTAAAAGATCTCAGGGAATAAATGCCGGAAAGAAACCTTCCGACAAGCGTCGCCGCGTACCTGATAAGAAGGTGAACCCAACCGGCGCCCCTAAGAAGGCCAAGTCCGACAGACCTCTGAAAGATAATAATCCTTCTCCGGAGTTATCGAAAACATCCGAAGTCGATGAATATCTGGAGGAAAGGATCCCTGCAAAAAAGGAAAAGCACGATAAGCCGGTAACGGAAAAACTACAGGAGAATCTCATCAACGATGCACTTATCTATGAGGATGAGAAGCCTGTATTCAAACTTCGTGATCCTTCCTGGTCATCGAACATACCTCTTGTACTGTTCCTTTTTGCGATCGTTGTTTACGGACTTATCGTTTTGTATTCAGTATCTGCACCTGCAGGTTACATCAACTCGAAACTTACAAGTTCCGCATTCTTTGTATTTTCACAGCTCAAGTTCACACTGGTCGGACTTGCGCTTTGTATCGTGGTTAATTTTATCCCGATAGATTTCTTCAAGAACAGACTTATCATGGTTGCCGCTTATGCAGTGAGTGCCGGACTTATCGTTGTTACCGCTTTGTTCGGTGCTGAGAAGCAGGGTGCCCGTAGATGGCTTACTCTCGGAGGTACCGACTTCCAGACATCCGAGGTCTTTAAGATCTGTTTGGTCATCGTCTTGGCGATCTACAGAGTCATGATCTTGAACCTTCAGAAGAAGGGAAAACTCAAGGCTTCCGATCCGAAAAACCAGTATCTCAAAGATGCATTTTTCGAGTTCATCGTTCCTGTTGGATTGATCCTTATCATCGATATGATCATCCTCGTTCAGCCGCACCTTTCCTGCTTCCTTATCGTAGGTGTTGTAACTTTCGTATGCTTCCTTGTATCGGGAATAAGACTCCGTTCATGGATCATCGGAATGGGATTTTATATCCTCGTTTTGCTTGCGATAGTTGCTGTTGTTTTCGCGGTACCGAGTTTGAGAAACAAAGCACAGGATAAGATCGAGAAAAACTTCGCTCACGTTTTCAAGCGAGTAGATATCTATACTCAGGATGAAGAGCAGGAAATGACCGATCAGGAAAAGGATGAATCTTTGCAGGTTGACCGTGCTAAGGACGCCATCGGTTCAGGCGGATGGATGGGCACAGGTCTCGGCAATTCCAGATATAAGTATTCTTACGTTTCCGAGGCTCATAACGACTACATTTTCTCCATCTACGTCGAGGAGACCGGTATGGTCGGCGGAACGCTTCTTATACTGACATTCCTTCTGTTCCTTTTCATGGGATTCAGAGTTGCATATAGAGCAAAAGATGTATTTTGCAGAATTATAGCTATAGGGTACACTTTCCTTATAGCTCTTGAGGCGATGTGGAATATCGGCGTTGAACTTACCGTGCTTCCTGCAACGGGTATCACACTTCCGTTCTTCAGTTACGGCGGTACTGCGCAGATACTTCTCCTTTCCGGTTATGCGATGATCCTTTGCGTAGCAAGAAGCGGAGTAACGCCCAAGACTAAAAACGGAGGCAATTGATGGCACTTAGATTTATAGCTGTAGGCGGCGGTACTTCAGGACATATCAATCCTGCGATCACCATCGCCGACGCTCTTAAGAAATACTACGGTGATAAAGGCGAAGAATGCGAGATCATCTTCGTCGGCAGAAGTGAAAAACTTGAAGGTGAACTGGTACCTAAGGCAGGATATGAGTTCAGGAATATAACGGCATTGCCTTTCCCTATGCGCCCGAGCATGAAGATGGTCAAGGCGTTAAAAGCATTGAATGAGGGAAAGAAGCAGTGCGGCAAACTTATCGAAGAATTTAAGCCTGATGCAGTATTCGGTACGGGCGGATACGTATGTGCGCCGCTCATTGCTGCAGCTGAGAAGAGAAACATTCCTGTTATCCTTCACGAAGCGAATGCATTCCCAGGAAGAGCAAACAAGATGCTCGGAAAGAAAGCTGATCTCGTCCTTACAGGTTTCCCGAATCAGGAATCCATCTTCTCCAAAGCAGGGAAGGTAGTATTCACCGGAAATCCGATAAGAAGCATAATCAAGACAGTCGACCGTAATGAATCAAGGAAGGCATTGGGTCTTTCCGATGACGATTTCCTTGTGTTTGCCATGGGTGGCAGCCTCGGCTCGAAAACATTAAACGAATTTATGGTCG
Organism: Oscillospiraceae bacterium; assembly: GCA_902803695.1. GTDB lineage: Bacteria > Bacillota > Clostridia > Saccharofermentanales > Saccharofermentanaceae > Saccharofermentans. The sequence continues at coordinate 11,243 of CADCQX010000113.1, read as the reverse complement.
ATGCGGCTTCTGATGAAGAGTTCAAGAACGCCAAGTTTGTTCTCGGAAGCGGCAAGCAGCAAAGCGGAGTTCTCGATAATGTTAAGATCCCTGAAAATCTCACGGTAAAGACATATATCGATAACCCTCAGACATACCTCAGCGCTGCTGATGTTTCCATAACGAGAGCAGGTGCCGTAACCTGTGCGGAAGTTGCTGCAATAGGTTCCTGTTCGGTCTTTGTACCATATCCTTTTGCGGCACATGATCACCAGACATATAACGCACAGGCATTCGTTGATGTTGACGGTGCGATACTGGTTCCTGATGCTGAAGTAAAAGATAAGCTTAAGGATGTTTTGAAGGAGCTTTATCATGATCCTCAAAAGCGTGAGAACATGAGGGTCAATGCGAAAAAACTCGCAGTCCTTGACTGTGATGAAAGAATAGTAAAAGCGATTACTGAATTGTTGGAAAGCAAAAAAAGATGATCGATGACGACGAACTGAAAAAACTGTTTGATGATGACGACGAAGAGCAAGAGGAGAGCACTTCTTCCTCTGAGAATTCTGCGCCTGAAAAAAGTGAAAGTTCCGTCGAGAAAAAAGATAAAAAAGAGTCAAAGCCAAAGGCTGAAAAGACAGTAAAAAAAGAGGACAAACCTAAGGAAAAACAACCTGAAAAGAAGTCCGAAAAACCTTTGATCAAGCATGAAGAGAAAAAGGTAGAAAAGCCGAAGGAGATCCGTGAGGAAAAGAAGGCTGAAAGACCTGTTGAAAAGCCGAAGGCAAAACCTAAAAATGTTGTTCCTTTCTCGGTAAAGGCAAAGAGATTTTTCGAAAAGACAAAGAGCAGGATACAAAAGGCAATAAAGGAGCGTAAAGAGAATGCTTCCGACGTGCCTTTGAAGGACCGTTCTTATCTTCCGAAGTTTCCTATCAACTTCAAGGGAACGCTTCTTATACTTCTGGCTATTGCTATAATCGAGATCGCTCTCGGAATAGTATTCCTGCCGATGTTCAGAGTAAGAAATGTCATAGTTGAGGGCAATATCGTATTGTCCGAGGAAAGACTTCTTAGCGATGCAGGTATCAGGTACGGTTCGCACCTGTTTTCCGGTATCGGCGGAAATCCTCTTGACATCATAAGAATGGACTACGGTAAGACTGAAAAGAGAATGATGGAAGAAGATCCGTATATCAAGGATATAAGGATCACAGTCAAGTTCCCTTCGACCATAAAGATCATCGTAAAAGAGAGAAACAAGGTTGCTTATATCAAGATGCCTGACGGATATGCGGCTATCGATGATGAGGGAACTGTTATTGAACTTGAGACTTTGGAAAAGGATAATCTCAGTCATGCAGTTATCTGCGGCCTTGATATATCGGGTGCAGTCCTCGGCGAGAAGATCAATATCAAGAACGATTCCGACTACAATAAGGCTCTCGTTATCCTGGGAGCTCTCATAAGTGCTGACCAAAGCGGTGCCCAGGGAGAGTACATGCTTTTCGAAAACGTAAAAGAGATAAGGATAATCCCGGGAGGAAATACATTCCTTACTGTTATCCTGCCTTCCGGATCCGAACTTCAGGTCAAGCTCAAGGATATGGATACTATTATCGAAAATATGTCATGGCTCAGATACGCAGTTATCTCCGACGCGTTTGAAGGCTTCCCTGACGGAGCCCTTGATATGACGGGCGAGAGGATTATTTACCGTAAATACGAGTAACGTAAGCCAATTGGAAAATTTCTTTAACATTCTTGAAATATAACTCAGATTTTGTATTGAAGGTGTACTACATTTAGGGTACAATTCAAATTGTTATACTATATGTTGATATATAAATAAGAATATTAACACTGTTAAATATTTTACTGGAGGACAAAGATATGTCAGAGAACAAGCGTGGATTTGTGCTGGACGACGAGGCATTTGCTACTATCAAAGTAATCGGAGTCGGCGGTGGCGGCTGTAACGCTGTAGATCGTATGGTAGAAAGCGGAGTTCAGGGAATTGAATTCATTTCTATCAACACTGACAATCAGGCGCTTGCAAGATCAAAAGCTCAGGTAAGGATCCAGATCGGCGAGAAAGTTACCAGAGGACTCGGCTGCGGAGCTGATCCTAGTGTAGGTGAGAAGGCCGCTGAAGAGTCCAAGGATGAGATCGCAGAAGCAATCAAGAATACAGACATGCTCTTTATTACATCAGGCATGGGTGGCGGTACAGGTACAGGTGCTGCTCCTGTAGTTGCTCAGATCGCTCAGGAACTCGGAATCCTCACAGTTGCTGTTGTTACAAGACCATTCTCATTTGAGGGACCAAGAAGAGCTGCTAACGCAGAGCGCGGTATCAGAGAGCTCGAGAAGTATGTTGACTCCCTCATCATCGTAGGTAACGATAAGCTCCTCGAAGTAGTTGACGAAGATACATCCATTGAGGATGCATTCAATATGGCAGATCAGGTATTGAAGTTTGGTGTCGCAGGTATCTCCGACCTCGTTGCTATCCCTGGTCTCATCAACCTCGACCTTGCAGACGTACGCCGTATCATGACAAAGGCAGGTATCTGTCACATGGGTATCGGCCGTGCTTCAGGCGAAGGCCGTGCAGCAAGTGCTGTTAAGCAGGCTATCAATTCTCCACTCCTTGATACAACTATCGAGGGCGCTGGCGGAGTTATCGTTAACTTCACAGGTGGACGTAATATGAAACTTCAGGAGATCGATCAGGCAGCAAGCGTTGTTCGTGAAGCTGTTTCCGATGACGCAGATATCATCGTCGGTGCTGTTATCGATGCTTCCCTTGATGACGAGATCATGATCACAGTCATCGCTTCCGGATTTGAGAATACTGTTAATGCATCAGCAGGACACAGAGCAAGCACATCCGTTTTATCCAGAAATAATCCTACTCTTGTTACAGAGCAGGCAGCACATAAGCAGGCTACAAGACCTAATGCCACAAGAACAAGCTATCAGCCTGAGCCACAGCCTCAGCAGCCTATAGCTCCTGCTCCTAAGGCATCAGCTCCTGGCTTCCTTTTCGGTGACGATTCCGTTAACAGAAAAGCAGAGGCTCATAAGGCAGCAGCTCCTGTAAGTGAAGTTGATACAGGTGCACAGCCGGTACGTCCACAGCCTGTAGCAGTTGAGCCTGTTCCACAGCAGCCGGCTCCACAGCCACAGCAGGTTCCACCTTACGGTGCTAATGTTAGACCTCAGCCTACAGCAGCTCCGACACAGCAGGGTGGAAGACCTCAGCCGAATATCGCACCACAGGCTCCATCCGGAGAGGCACAGGCTGCACCTAAGACAGCAAAGCCTTGGTTTATGTTCGGTAAGGATAATAACCAATAAGGAAGGTAATCGTCTATGAGGTGCCCACGTTGCGGCGAAATTGAGGATAAGGTTGTTGACACCAGAACGGTCGATTCAAACACAGTCATCAGAAGAAGACGTGAATGTTTAAGTTGCGGGCATCGTTTTACCACAGTTGAGAGACTCGAAGGAATTCAGCTCATGGTGGTAAAGAAAGATGGAACCAGACAGCCTTTTTCGAGAGAAAAGATAATGAACGGACTCGTTGCAGCCTGCTCGAAAAGACCGGTATCAAATGAGGATCTTATCGAACTTGTTAATGAGGTCGAGCAAAAGCTTCAGAGCAAGCATAACCTTGAGATACCTACAGAAGCTATCGGTGAGATGATCATGGATGCTCTGAAGAAACTTGATAAGGTTGCCTATGTAAGATTTGCTTCGGTTTACAGGGATTTCACCAGTGTGGATTCTTTCGCACAGGAGATATCCAAGATAAACGATAAGGAACAGTAGATATAGGGAGAGGTAATAATATGAAAAAGGTATTATTGGTTGATGATGATTCTTCGATCATCGAGATGAATAAGCTTTATTTCGAAAAAGAAGGCTATGCCGTTTCGGTATGTATGCAGGGCGATAAAGTCTTGAGTACGTTCAATGCTTCATCACCTGACCTGATCATACTTGACCTGATGCTTCCGGGAATGGACGGAACTGATGTCTGCAGAGAGATCCGTAAGGTATCTGATGTTCCGATCATCATGCTTACAGCTAAGACAGATACATTCGATAAGGTCATCGGACTTGAGCTCGGTGCTGACGACTATGTATCCAAGCCGTTCGAGCCTAAGGAACTCCTTGCAAGAGCAAAGGCAGTCCTCAGAAGATATGGCAAATCAGAGCAGAGTGCTGCTGCTGATTCTGCAGAAGCAAATTCCGAATCTGCTGAAGTAGTTACATATCAGGGATTCATGGTAGATAAAGCACGTTATATCGTTATGATCGACGGCAAAGAGATATATCTCCCGCCTAAGGAATTGGAACTTCTTTTCTTCCTGGCATCTAATCCTAACAGAGTATTTACGAGAGAACAGCTTCTCGAGAACGTATGGGGTTATGATTTCTACGGAGAGTCAAGAACAGTAGACGTTCATGTTAAGAGGATCAGAGAAAAGATCGAAAGCCCTGATCGTGTTGACAGTTGGTGCATCAAGACTGTATGGAGCGTAGGCTACAAGTTCGAGACCAAGAACTGATAGTTTATAACTATGGCAAGTAAAGAAAAAAGAAGAAACACAGTCAGTTTCTCGACGATAATATCATTGATTCTTATCATCAGCACAGTAATAGTTTTTACTGTGCTTCTTTTTCTGTCTTACGAAAGCATGCTTGTCAAAGCTCAGAATAACGGAAAGACTGTTGTTGATTCCACAAGTTATACTTTCTGTGATGCGGTCAATACAGCTTTACGTGAATCCAATGATCCTTCTGTCGTAAATGAAAAGGACATGGAAAACATTAACAGGATATGCGATCTGATCGCACAGAACTTTGACGGAAGTGTTTATCTTGTAACAGCTGACGGAAGGATTATTACTTCCAATAATCCTGATCTCAATTTTGAGACATTGATCCCGTCTGTTATAGCTAATAACGGAGAAGTTCAGGCTACAAGATACATGGAAGGTAAGACCTATGTCACGGCAGGTTATAAGCTTGATCAGCTTGATGTCTGGTGTATCTGCAGTACCTGTGTAGACAGTAGTTTGGTATTCTCCGAATTCAGATCAGTTATACTTGTTCCGGCAGGTATCTCAGTTCTTTTCGCGATCGTGTTGTTTGTTCTTGCTATCCAGCTTACTTTCGCTCCTGTTCGTGAGATGTCCAAGACGATCAAAAAAGTCTCTGAAGGTGACTATTCTGCACGAGTCGATAAGAGATATACAGATGCTTCAGATCTGAGAAGCGTTACTTCTGCAGGTGATATTGTCACCATGGCTGCAACTCTTAACGAGATGATCGATAAACTGGAAAACTCCGAAAGCGACAGACAGATATTTATCTCAAGTATCGCGCATGATATAAGGACTCCGCTTACTTCAATTAACGGATTTGTTACTGCGATAATGGACGGTACTATCCCGCCTGAAAATGTTGATAAGTATCTTGGTCTTATCAAGCAGGAGATCAACAGGATAAGAGAACTGGTTGTCTCAATGACAGAGGCATCCTCATTAAGTCATGTCGATCCTGATGTAATGGAAAAGTTCCCACTAAACGATGTCATTACGGATGTTGTTGATAATCTTGAACCGCAGCTCGGTGAGAAGAATATAACTTGTGAAGTCAGGCTTTCAGATGATCCTGATGCCAATATGTGCTATGGAGAAGCACAGCAGCTCTGCCGTGTTATCGTTAACATAATCACCAATGCCATCAAGTTCACGCCTAATAACGGTAAGATCATCGTTTCAACGGCTCCGAATAAAACAGACAGGAATGTTAAGATCAGCGTTGAAGATTCAGGTAGTGGTATTCCTGCAGAAAAGCGTAACAGGATCTTCGAGAGTTTCTATAAAGTTGATTCCTCAAGAACAAGAGAAGGATTCGGCTTAGGACTTTATATCTGCAAACAGATCCTTGCAGGACACGGACAGACTATATATGTTGATGAAGGTAAAGAACTTGGCGGTGCTAAGTTTGTCTTTGCTTTCCCGATGGCTCCTGAAGATAAATGGGATATTCTATGATGCGCAGGAACGAGCTTGCCGTAAGGGCATATGATGAACTGAATAAACTCTATCCCGATGCATCATGTTCACTTGATCTTGATGATCCGTATTTCTTTCTGGTAAGAGCAATACTCTCTGCACAGTGTACTGATGTAAGAGTCAATAAGACTGTCATCGATCTTAAGAAAGTGGCAGCTTCTTCAGATGAGATCTTAAAGCTCGGTGAAGAAAGACTGTCAGAGATTATAAAGCCGTGCGGACTTTATAAAGCTAAGGCAAAAAACATAATCAAGACAACAGAGATCTATAACGGAAGCTGGAATAAGACTATTCCGCAAGATATAGATGAACTCGTTAAATGTCCGGGTATAGGAAGGAAGATCGGAAATCTTCTTTTAGGTGAGCTTTACGGTATTCCTGCTCTTGTAGTAGACACGCATTTTAAGCGCATATCCAAAAGACTGGGACTTACAAAAAGTGATGATCCTGTAACGGTTGAAAAAGACGTATGTAAGGTGTCAGATCCGTCCATGTGGATCAGGATGGGACATCTGTTTGTTGCATTCGGAAGAGACATCTGTGATGCGCGTTCTCCGAAGTGTGAGATCTGTCCTTTATCAGATGTTTGCAAGGGTAAGAAAAAATGAGCAATGATCCGCTTTCAAATCCGATATCAAAGGTCTATGGAATAGGTGAGGCCGTCGAAAAAAAGCTCAATAAGATAGGAGTCTATTCTGTTTTTGATCTTCTGAATTTCTTTCCTCGAAAATACGAGGATTGGTCTGATCTGAAACCGTTATACGGTCTTAACGAAGGTGATCTTATAACCTTCAAGGCAACCGTTAAAAATGTGTCTCCGATAAGCCGTTATGACAAACTTCAAAAATGCGTTGTGGTCGTAAGTGATGATTACGGAACGATATCACTTACTTTCTTCCACGGCAGATTTGTTGCTACCGAAATGAAGATAGGAGACGAGTATTATTTCAGAGGAGTCGTTACTGTCTTCAGGGGAGGTTTCATGCTCATAAATCCGCAAAGGATAAGAGCTGACAAGATGGGTGAAGGTCAGATCCGTCCTGTCTACAGACAGACTGCGGGCATATCCAGTAAACAGATCGAAGCATGGATAGGATTTGCTCTTCGTGATTATGAGAAATACTTTGATAATGTTCTTCCTGCAAAACTTATAAAAGACAAATCCTTATGTTCCTCGAAAGAGGCTTACAGGTTTGTCCATAAACCTGTTACCATGTCCCAGGTTTCCATCGGAAGAACAAGACTTGCATATGAAGAATTGGCAGTCTATGAGTATGGAATGCACAAGTCATTTTCCGGAAAACAGGAGTCGGGAAAAGCGTTCAAGATCGTTAAGAATGAGAAGGCTCAAAAGACGGTAAAAGGTATTGTTGATTCTTTGCCGTTTAAGCTTACTGATGATCAGAAAAAAGCACTAAATGATATCTTCGCGGATATAGCTAAAGATACGCCGATGAACAGGCTCATCCAGGGTGATGTAGGTTCAGGTAAGACAGCTGTTGCGGCAGTATCCATGGCAGCAGTCGCATCGACCGGAAGACAGGCTGCGCTTCTCGCTCCGACGGGTGTTCTTGCTAAGCAGCACTATGATACCGTCATGGGTATGTTCAAGGATACCGATATAAAGATCGTTTATCTTCACGGAGGAATGAAAGCTTCCGAGAAAAAGAAGGCATTGGAACTTGTTTCTTCGGGAGAAGCAAAGATAATAATCGGAACACATGCTCTTATCCAAAAGGATGTTAAGTTCCATAATCTCGCATTGTTCGTAACGGATGAACAGCAGAGGTTCGGAGTTGAACAGAGAAACGAGAAACTGGGATTATCATTTATCAACAGTGACATAGATTCAGTACATAGTCTCGTCATGAGTGCAACACCTATCCCGAGAACTCTTGCGATGGTCATATACGGTGATATGGATATAAGTATCATCAAACAAAAACCAGCAGGAAGAAAAGAGATAAAGACTGCATGCTTTGCGGATAAGAAAGGAATATATAAACACATCGCCAAGCTTGCCCAGAAAGGTGAGCAGGCTTATATCGTCGCTCCGAGGATAGATGATAATGATGATGAAGGCGAGATCGAAAGATATGAAAACATCTTCGAGATAGGTGAAGAGAAAATCGAGACTTCGAGTGTAAAGGGACTTCATTCCGAAGTTCAAAGTTCACCTTTATTAAAAGGCTTAACATCCGATATACTTATCGGTTCCATGACTGATGCCCAGAAGACGAAAGTAATGGAAAAGTTCAGTAACAAGGAAACGGATATCCTTATCTCGACAACGGTTGTCGAGGTCGGCGTTAATAATCCTAATGCGACTACCATGGTCATCATGGATGCAGACAGATTCGGTCTGTCGACATTGCATCAGCTTCGAGGCAGAGTCGGAAGAGGAGACAAACAGTCTTATTGTATCCTTCAGTCCTCTTCGCAAAGTGAACTAGCCATGTCCAGACTTCAGATGATGTGCCAGAGTAACGACGGTTTTGAACTGGCGGAAAAAGATCTTGCTTTGAGAGGTCCGGGAGACTTTTTCGGAACAAGGCAGCATGGCCTTCCGAGTTTCAAGGTAGTAAACATTTTCGATGATACGGAAAAGTCTGTTGAGATAAGAGAAGTGATGCAGGAATTGATGGCGACGGATGATGATGAGACCAGGCGCATCAGAAATGCAATTGAAAGACAGCTCTGGTTGCGTTATCCTAATCTGGAAATTTTCAGGGCATAAGGAGAACGGTAATGCCGAGAGTAGTAACGGGAAAATACAGAGGCGCGATCCTGGCGGCACCTAAGGGTGATGCCACGAGACCTACGACCGATAAGGTTAAGGAGGCCATCTTTTCGAGCATTCAGGGAAGGATCTCCGGCTGTAATTTTCTTGACTTATTCTCCGGTACCGGACAGCTGGGAATCGAGGCCTTCAGCAGGGGAGCAGAGAAGGTTGTTCTGGTTGATAAGGGAACGCCGGCGATCTCTGTTATATCGAAGAACCTGGAAAAGATAAGGATCGCAAGAAACGACCCGTCTGTCAGGGTCATGAAAAGAAGCGCCGTGGCGGCTTTGGAGGCTCTTAAGGATGAGAAGTTCGACATCGTTTATCTGGATCCGCCGTATAAGATAGCTTTTGATGAGGCCGTAAAGGTCGCAGATCTCCTTACAAAGTACGATATGCTTACGGAAGACGGCCTTATGATAGTCGAACATTCGGCAGAAGAGCCGTTCAACACAGATGTAATAAATATGAAATTCTCTCGTTCTTGTAGTTACGGGCTATGCGTGGTAACATTCTTTAGTAAGAATTGATTGCTGAGGAGATACATACTTGAGTATATTGTTATTCCCTGGAAGCTTTGATCCTTTTACAATGGGTCATTGCGATATTGCCAAGAGGGCATCGAAGCTTTGTGATAAGCTCGTTGTTGCTGTTATGGATAACAGTGCCAAGCACCCTGCTTTTTCTACTGAAGACAGAGTTAATATGGCCAGAGAATCACTCAAGGAGTATAAGAATATAGAAGTCGTCTCATCCGGAGGACTTCTTGTGGATCTGTTCAAGGAACTCGGATGTTCAGCGGTTGTCAGAGGTATCCGTTCGGAGTCCGATTTCAGATACGAAGCTGAGATGGCTATGGCCAACAGGCTCTTGTATGCCGATTACGAAGTTCTGCTTCTGCCTTGCAGAGAGAATTTGTCGATGACAAGTTCGACAATCGTTAAGGAAGTTTGTTATTATGGAGGTGACATCTCTAAGATGGTACCTGCGCAAATAGTTGATTTTGTAACAAAAGAGCTTAAGAAAGGTAGGTCGTAAACTATGGAAGGTAACGATCCAAGACTTGCACAGCAGTCTCACGGTTCCAGTGAGAGATATGATGCGATCAGACACATTGATACTCTGATCGATATGCTCCGCGATGCGAACGGTGTTCCGTTTACAGATAAATGCTCCGTTGACAGACAGGAAATGATAGCTTCTTTGGAGGAGCTTAAGCACAGACTCCCGATGGCAGTCAGCCAGTCTAACGACATTGTTAAGAGAGCACAGGATATCATCGGTACTGCAAGAGAGAAGAGTAAGAAGGTACTTAACGATGCTGACCGCATGTATGCTATGCGCGTTAACGAGCACGAGATAACAAAGGGTGCTCAGCAGAAAGCAGCTGAGATCATCGCAGAAGCTAACCAGCAGAGCGAGGAACTCCGTAAGAGTGCACACGTTTATGTTAAGCAGCTCCTTACAGATGTTAATAATGTTCTTTCTGAGAACATCAGCAAGGTTCAGACAAACCTCGCTGAGATCGAAGTAGCGATCAATAAGGATTGATATTAGATTAGTATAATAATGGCTGTCCCGTTTTTAGAACGGGACAGTTTTTTTATGGCTCGGAAAAGTTTTTATAATTTTTTTCGAAAACAAGTGCTATAATAATCCCTAAAAATTTAAAGGACGGTAGTGAAATGGCAATTAAAAAACTTCTGTTGTTTGATCTTGACGGTACGCTTCTTACGAGCGAAAAGACTATCTCCAAAAGAACTCTTGAACAGGTCGAAAACTCCAGGGAAAAAGGGTTTCTTATCGGCGTATCTACATCAAGAAGTGAACAGAATTGCCTGGAAATATTAGGTCAACTGAAACCCGATATCCTCATAAGCAGCGGCGGCGCTTTGGTAAAGAAAAACGACGAGTACATAAGTAAAGCAGTTTTTTCCGCCTCGCGTACTTCCGAACTTATAATGATCGCCCGTGAAGTGTGCGGAGAAGATGTTGAGATAACTATCGACACTTTGACCGATCATTACTGGAATTATAAGATCGATCCGCTGAAGATCGACAAGAGTTGGGGCGGAAGTATATGGACGGATTTTACGAACTTCAATGAGGAAACTCTTAAGATGTGCGTGGAGATCTTTGACGATAAAAAAGCAGATGAACTTAAGTTGAGATTACCCGACTGTGATGCGATAAGATTTTCGGACGGATACTGGTACAAATATACGAAGAAGGGTGTTACCAAAGAAGATGCCATAAAGATCGTATGCGACAGCCTTCGAATAACGTTAGACGATATCATATCTTTTGGAGATGATTATGCGGATATCGGAATGCTCAAGATGACCGGCATCGGGGTAGCGATGGGTAATGCGATCGATGAAGTT
>CADCQX010000112.1 GCA_902803695.1 Oscillospiraceae bacterium | reverse complement strand
GATGCAGGCCATACAGTGAGTACAGTCCTTACCCCAGACAGGCTTATTATCGCTCATGCTGATATTTGAAAGCGGACAGACTTTGACGCACTTTCCGCATGAGATGCATGCATCTGTAGCTTTGAACTTCTTTGTCTTCATGAAGCCCTTGTAATAGACATCCCTGACCCATTTTGTGATAGCATATTCAAAGGAACGGATCACCTTATCATCGGTCTTCTCACCATTCTTGATCATATTGGCGATCTTATCTATATTCGGGATCGCGTCATTAACGATCTTTCTGTTCTCTTCCACGCTTTGCATCTTAAAAAGTGCGATATAGTTCTGCGGCATGACTACCTGAGCAGTTCCCACATACGCCAGACCCTTCTTCTCGCAAAGTTCAGAACACACTCTCGGGGAAATTCCCATGGAAACAGCGCACGTAACGACAAAGAATGCCTTTGCATCCTTTGGAAATGTCGCTGACTCGATAAACTCCGTCATTGATCTTGCCGGAGCCGACATATAAGACGGACATGCGAAAACATATACCCCATCATCCGTGAAAGCCGGTGCCTGTTTATTCTTAGTGTAAGTTGTTATGTTAATTGCTTCCTGGCCTAATGAACCTGCGATCTTTTCAGCAACAAATCTGCTGTTTCCCGAACCTGAAAAATATAAAACCATTTAATCCTCTTTCCTTCCGATAGGCATTATCACTCTCTCCATGAACACCCTTGCCCCATCCTTTTTCAACAACATGTTGAGTGTCTTGCTCGAAGGATTACCCTCTACTATCATTCTCTCCCTAAAGCTTCTGAGTTTATCTTCGTACTCAGGAACGATCTTTGCTTCACTTATCGATCCGAGATAAGCCTTGACTGAATCAAGCGCCATATCAGTAAGCTCATTCTCTTCCCCTGATTTGATAAGTGAATACGGCCTTCTCTCCTTGATATACCAATTTTCTTTCTCGATATAATCAGGAAGAAAACTCCATTTATCGTATACTTCCTTCAGCGAATGGTCAACAAGATCTTCCATTCCGCATCCATAATACTCGACAAATACGCAGCGTTTCTTCTTCATGCTCATCGCATCTATCAGAAGATACGGAAGGTTCACCGACTCAGATGGCATAAATGACATGGTAAGAAGTTCCATGCCCATCTTGGTCGTGGTATGCATCATCATCACATGTCCGAATCCGTCGACATTATACTGATCGACACGAAAGCGCATGAGAGGTATCAATGACGGATATTTCATGTTGGTATATCCGTCCTCCGGAAGAAGAACGGCATTACTCTTCAACAAGATATCGGACGCACGTTTTTTAAGTTCGCCTATCATTTGGTAAAGCTCTTCTTAATGTACTCAGCAAAGCTCATCTCACCTACTTCGGTATCACCCACCATATCATGGGTGAGTGTCCACTTGGAAAAGCGAATGATAGCTTCCTTGCCGTTTTTCTTCAGCTTATTGACAAATGCGAGCATATCAAAGATCGCAGGTGATGCTCTCTTGATCAAAGGCTCTTTGCCTGCAGCCTCAAAGCACATCCTGGCGATCTCTTCATATGTATATTTTTCTTTGCCTCCGACGGAATATGTCTTATTCTCGTCGGTTATATGATCAACTATAAATGCCGCGAAGTCTTCCGTGGAAACGATATTGGCATATACAGGGTCCTTACCGAGAAGCGTTACCTTGCCCTTCTCGATCATCGGCTTAAACACCTTGATGATGTCATAGAAATATCCCGTAGGACGATGGATAACATACGTAAGGCCGCTCTTCTTAAGTTCCTCTTCGAAAAGGTACTTCGCATGCACCATAGGAACATCAGGAGCAGAATCCGCCTTGATAACGGAAATATAGACAAAGTTCTTAACCCCGGCCTTCTTTGCCTCATTAAGAAGATTCAGATTACCCTTGAAATCGATGTCGTAATTGCTGATCGTTGCAGATCCCTTGGTAAGACCAACTGTGGTAATGAGCGCATCTGCTCCGTCACAAGTACCTTCAAGAGTCTTAGGGTCTGTTACGTCAATCTTTTTAAATTCGAATCCTGAATCGATCCCTATGTCCCTCTGAGCCATGTCAAGAGCGACAACTTCGTGACCCTTACTTATCAACGCCCTGAATACATCCGCACCCAAATTACCGTATGCTCCGGCCAAAACAACCTTCATAAGTCCACCTCCATCTGCTATACCCTGTCAATACAATTATTATATCATTGCGTGTTTTCTTTTTCGAAAACGATCATGAATAAAAAATTTCCGGAAAAGTGTAACGTCCGGACATAAATCTCGTCTGTGTTTGTAGAACTGATATAATGGTAAAGAATGTATTGGGAGAGTAACAAAGTGGAAGATGCTTCAATAATTGAACTGTATTTTGACAGAGACGAAGATGCCATCAGGCAGACCGACATTAAGTACGGTTCATATTGTAATACGATAACTTATAACATTCTTCATGATTATCATGACAGTGAAGAATGCAGGAATGACACGTATTTCAAGCTCTGGAATACGATCCCTCCCACACGCCCCAATCACTTTAAAGCCTTCATAGCAAGGATCGCCAGAAACCTAGCGATCGATATGTATGACAAAAAGCACGCCGATAAGAGAGGCGGTGCTGCAGTTGAACTCGCACTCGATGAACTGGAAGAATGCTTAGGTGCTTCATCTAATCCATACGAGGCGGAAGATCAGGTCGTAACCGATTGCCTTAATGCTTTTCTAAGGACCCTCAGCGAGGAAGCACGTTTTATGTTCGTCAGAAGATACTGGTATATGGACACGACCGTTCAGATCGCGGAATTGATGAAGATCAAGGAAAGCAAGGTCCGCGTTACGCTTAAGAGGACCAGAGACAGACTTCGTTCATTTCTTGCAAAGGAGGGTATCAGAATATGAGTTCCAAACGTCTACTGAAACTTATCGGCAACATAGATGATGAGTTCATCTTAAACGCAACAGAATACCGTCCATCCAAAGTAAGAAAACTCCACACTGCTGTGGTAATAGGCATCATAACATCCGTGGCATGTGTTGCTTTTATACTGTCATCTTTTATCACTTTCGTTGGTTATGCCCGAACGAATATGACTGCGGCATCGAAATTACAATCTCATGGTATGAAAACTGAAGAAGTGCATGTTTTAACTTATGATTCTCTCCGAATTGATAAGGTCAATGACTCGTCGATAGAAGTAACCTATATAATCGATGATGTGGATAATCTTAATACAACTCTCTATACTTATAACAACATTTTCGAATTGGTCCGTGATGATGGCGGAAAGACAGCACATGTTCCTACATTAAGCAAGCCAAATAGAGAGATCGATCCTTCAGAGACAAAGATATCTTTGGATAAAACGGAAAATCATATGATCATGGAACTCCCTGACGATATGAGTCCGCTTGAACCCGGCCACTATGTTCTTACCGGATATATCTATTCCGACGCATTACAATTGCCTTATACTGTATATGCTGAGTTTGATGTATACGAGTAAATGTTTTCGAGAATGGATCAAAGACCGAAAAGGAAGATCGCCAGAGTGTAAAAACCAACGACTGTAGCGGTACAAAGAATATCCAGGATGCCCAGGAACAGTGCCGGTTTGCTGCCTTTCCCAAGGATTCGGCCGATGATGAAGAAAACGAAGCCGAGCAGAGCGACGACAACGGCAACCGCGTTGATCGTTTTAAGAAGTACCGAGTTCATGTTCGAAAATGTGATAATGAAGAACACTATCGTGGATACGATAGGAATGATCTCGAGAATGACTGCCAGTGTTTTCTTGTTCATATAGCGCTCGCTTTCGATAAGTTTGTTTGAATTATAGTATGTTTGAGCAGACTTTCAAATCGATTTTGTGGCAATTTAAGAGTTATAAAAAAACTCTAACAATGAGGAAAGAGTGCCGCTAAGACACTCTATTATCTTATATTTCACTGTATAGGTACTCCATAGAATATTGTACGGCTTCCATCAGCTTTGAGTTGTCAGTCATTTCTTCTGTGATGCCGTAGAGGGCACGTCTGGAGATGGTGTCCCACTCAACTAGGAATGCCAAAGTAATATCGTCGAATGAACCGCGTTTCGGATCGTCCTTGCCGTCTTTTTGAAGGTAGAGATCCATCTGGATATATTCGTCGATCTCGCTCACTTCGATGCGGATATCGTAGGCGTCGCCCAGTTGGGCCTTCACGTCCTGAGAGGTAAGTTCCTGTGCGTAGTCACGGGCCTTCACGATCATGGGTTCCAGTTCCTCACGGGTAAAGGTCTCGGACATGCCGTCCAATTCCACCTCGTCGCGGTAGCTGATATTGTGCTTCCTGACCGCCTCGTAGAGATTTGCCTTGTCATCCAGCAACCTGTCTTTCTCGGTAACCTTCTCACCGTCTCTCGTCTCGAAAACAATTCCGTCTACAGTGATTCGGATGGACTTGAGGTCCTTGTAGGAGATTCTCTTTTTCGAGAAAAAGTGACTGATCAAAAGTTCATTGTCTTCGTACTTTATGCCCATGAAGCCCTCTGAGTTTTTTCTATATTATACGCTCAAATACGTTACTGCTGTGAAAACGGCTTAGTCCCCAACTCATTAACAATCTCGCCATCCTTCTCAACACGGATATATTGGATCCCTATATATTCCTCAACAGGGGCTTTAGAGATAACCTCACAAATGATCACATATTTGCCGCCCTCAGGATCCGATCACTCCTTCCTCTTTAACACAGCGATCGCCGCATAGTGTTTTACATCAAAACTGTCAGGCACAGTTTCCATGAGTTTCCTGTGTTCGGCATCCCATCTCGCCAGGTCTTCAGGAGAAAGAGAAGCTCCTACACCTCGGCATGCGATCATACGGCCATGCCATGATTCCCTGGTGAAAGAAACATTGATATCATACTCATCATGATATTCCATATCGAAATGATCATACATCACTTCCGGTACAAATATAGGATGTCTTGTCTCGCCACCACCTGACCATGTAGGATTATATTTACGGACCAACTCTTCGCTCATTTCAGCGATCTTATCTTCGTATGGCAGCCACGCCATGTAAAGTATAACCAGTTTGCCGTCTTTTCTTAGAATACGATGGAATTCAGGTGCAACCTTTTCATGATCGAAATAGAAAAAGCATTGGCAAGCAGTTATCACGTCGAAAGACGAATCAGGAAAGTTTAGATCCTCAGCAGAAACAGTCATAAAATCAATGTCCATTCCTGTTTCTTCCGCCAGTCTTTTAGCCTGTTCGATCTGCTCCGGTGATATATCAGTTCCTGTCCACTTTGCACCGTATTTATACATATTACGTGGCAAAACACCTGTACCGGTTCCGAGATCCAGAACTTCCTGTCCTTCAACGCAAAGCCCTCTATCTGCTACTCGCTTATAAAACTCATCAGGATAAATATCCCTAAATTTTGCATAGTATTCCGATGCCTTGCCCCAATCAAATGCTTTACCTTCATCTATTCTTTTATCTGTAATATCCATATTATTCCTCCCCATCCAATCTCTTCCAGACATGCACTTCAATATAAGCGAATTTACCTTGATACTCCTTAAGAAGCGTTTCAACCGATCCTCCGCAGGCATGGATCTTCTGAAGAAGTTCTGTCCTGGTCAGAACTTCAGGCCTGTCTCCCCAGCCATACTGCGCACAACTGTCACCGATCGTAAAACTGATCTGGTCTTCTGGAATATCCTCTAGATAAAACACGAGTTTTTCACCATCACTAAACCACTTTTGGAGGTAACCACACTCCAAAAGCGTGAACTAATACGGATGTTGAAGTTCCGGTCGTCCACCCTTTTCGGTGAAACGTTCATACACATACATATCTGTCGCTTTACGAGTCGGATAGTAATTTACAAAGTCGGCGAATCTTCCAAAGCTCGCCTCACCCGGATGCGCATCAGCTAGTTCCTTAGCTTTGGCAAAAGCTTCATTCTCCGGCAGGTTCATAATATTCTTCCATGGATCAGTCCCCGGAAAATAGTAGTGAACAATATTCATTTTTGCAGGTCGAAAGAACACCTGATTCGGATATCCGAATTCCTCTGTCAGTTCTCCCTCGATGAAACCGAATTTCTTATAAAGTGCTCGCGGCGCACCTCCTTTATCATCGCCTTCACGGAACGTCGATACCGTTACTTCCCGCTTTGGATCAAGTTCAGAAAGGGCTTTATCAAGCATCAAAGACGCAACACCTTTTCTTCTGAATTCCGGATCAACTGCAAGACAACAGATCATATTCCTGTTTCTCGAAAACAATATCACTCCGCAGATCCTATCTTCATCCTTAACACATAAGGCCTGATCCTTACCCATGAATTTCAAAACAGTATTCTCGTAGTCTTTTAGACCTTCCTCTGTCTCTAATCCCGGGAAGTTATCTCTGACTTTACGGACCAGTTTCATCCATTCCTGAATATCATGAATTTTTCCGTATACAGTTTCCATATTCGTTCTTCCTATTATTCTCTCATTTCAGTTTGTTCTTTATTCTCTGACATGCTTCAATGTGCATGATCCAATGTCTGGAGAACGGCATCTGGATCAAGCCACGAACATCCTTATTGCACCAGTAATCTATCAGCCAAACAGCGTTTTCATCAGTACTGACAACACCGGACTTTTTCAATTTTTCCTTTCGTTCATCTGATACCTTTTTCTTAAGATCGCTATACGACAGATTATTAAGAATAATTTCTGTGCTGTTCTTCACATCATTGATATATGAATACAGTTCTTCAATATCCAACTGTTTTGTAAAGTCAGATATTTGCTCCTTAACAAGTTCATTTCCGGTAGTTATTATCGGCGAGTTGATTCGGCTCTGATAATTCCCTGAGAAAAACATCTCTTCATCTCCGTTAACAAGATCATGCGCAACGATATCTTCTATCCTGAAAATATGCCATATTGAATACGCAATATTCTTGCTGTGATATCCGT